>JAEDGN010000063.1 GCA_016297495.1 Coprococcus sp. | reverse complement strand
ACCTCTGCCGTCTTCAGAACAATATCCGCCGCTTCCACACCTTTGGCAATACTATTTAACTCCAAAAATCCTATTGTTTCAAACATCTGCCTACACCTCTGTTATCGTGATGGACTGTTCTGTTATACAGGCAGTTCCTGATATACTGGCATGAAGATTGGCACCAAGCTTTCCTTCCGGACAAGCTGCGATCAACTGCCCCTTCTCAACATACGTTCCACTTGCTATCACCGGTTCTGCAGGCACACCTATGTTCATTTTCAGCGGAAGGGTCACCCGCTTTGCAGTGCCTTCCATATAGACATGCCCATCAATTTTATAATAAGCTCCCACACCTGCTCTCGCTGCTATTCTCTGTGTCGGAACCTTCCTGTAAGGCCGGTTAATATCAGCTTCCCATCCATCATCCTCACGATTATAACGGATTCCCGCCTGAGCCAGCTCGCCTTTGATGATGGCATTGATCAACCTTGGCTGCAGCCCCATCGGGCAGGCATAAATTTCGCAAACACCACATTCACTGCAGATGGCCGCCTGACGAATATCTCTGTCATCCAGCAGCTGTCTCATATCCGTACATACCGCCATTTTCCGCATGATCCTGTGCGGCTGCAGCGGATGTCCCAGCAGATGTCTCGGGCACAATTGTGTACAAAATGAACATTGAATGCATGCCGATTTTGCCCGATTCAGCATATGCCGCAATTCTGTCTTCCTCCTCCGGTCAACAGCTCCATCCTTCGGCAGCACCAGGATGCCCGATGTCGTCTTCCTGACAGGTGCTTCCATGGCTGCATCCCAGGACATTGGTAATCCCATCATCGGACCGCCGGATACAATCATGACGTTATCTGCTGAAGGCCCGCCGGCCATCTCAATACACTGCCTGAAGGATGTTCCCACCGGCACCTTCAGTACAGCAGGCTGATTTACTTCCCCTGTAACTGTCAGATATTTATCAGTAAACGGTATATCTTTTGCTGCATCGGCTACGGCAGCAATCGTCGCCACATTATCCACAATAGCCCCCACATCCAGG
This sequence comes from Coprococcus sp., assembly GCA_016297495.1. Taxonomy (GTDB): domain Bacteria; phylum Bacillota; class Clostridia; order Lachnospirales; family Lachnospiraceae; genus Coprococcus_A. Next base: position 10,483 of record JAEDGN010000063.1, on the reverse strand, counting down.
GGAATACCCGCCGGAGGAACGACCCTGCCCGTCACCTCATAGACCACCACCTGCTCATCGCCTGCCGGATAAAAACTGTCCATCTGGTGAATGGTCACACTGGAACCCAGCTTTCTGATCGCATCATTCAATGCCGCCATCTCCTGTGTATAGGTTTTTTTCACCGCAATGCAGGCTTTCGGTATGGAAAGTTCCCTGCATATAAGATCAATGCCGCCTATCAGCTTTTCAGCCTCATGAATCATCAGGTACCGATCCGTACGAAGGAGCGGCTCACATTCAGCACCATTAATAATCAGTATATCCGGTGATGCCTTCAGTTTTACATGGGTTGGAAAACCGGCACCGCCGCATCCGACTACCCCGGCCTCAAATATTTTTTTAATCAGATCCACTTACGCATGCACCTCTATTCACTGCCTCCGGCCATTTCCCGGTTAACCTCCACCGTATCAATGATTGCTACAATAGCTGCATCTACCGGTACGTTATCCCGACCGAACGCTTTTCGTGCCGTACTTCCGCTGACTGTCAGCACCTGCTCACCAATGCCTGCGCCGACCACATCTGCCGCCACAAAGGTATTGCCTTTCTTCCTGCCGGCGCCGTCAATTTCCTGTACGACCATCAGTTTCAGGCCTTCCAGACCTTCTTCCTTTTTTGTCGCCCATACATGACCGACAACTTTACATATCAGCATCCGACACTTCTCCTTTATTCGAATTCAATATTCATCTATTGTCTGGTAACATTGATACCCTTCTGCCTGAAAATATCCCAGGCTGATGGCGTAACAATGGCATCCCGGCTCAGGCAGATATCCTTCTCACCACCTGCTGCCAGCGCACACGCCACTGCTTCCGTAATCAATCTGTCACTATTAACACAAGCTGTTCCCACCGGCACCTCCACCGGCGGCGCCTGATACTTCGGAGACCTGACAGGTGCAGGATCTGATACAATCCTGCTCTCCTTCAGCAGCTTTATTCCGAAAGACTGCAGCATTCTGGCATTATTCTCAATCACCTCATAGAGTCTGCTGCTGCTTTTACCGGCATATTTCCTGTGTGGAAATGCATTTTCTGTTATACACACTTCCATACCATTCAGAAGTCCGGTAATTACCGCACAGGCTTCCGGCGAGCCATCCCGCCCCTGAGCGATGTCAGACATCTGGGTCAGGCTCAGAGAGGTAATGAGAATCTTCTGATAACGCCGGATATTGCCATATTCGACATAATCCTTCACCGGAAGCAGCACATAATCACGGGCCAGATCCGGAGGTACGGTATTCATATCTCCCACTACCAGTAATCTGTCCATGCCCTCCGTGCATGCCGAAGCAGTGTCTTTTCCTGCCTGCAGTTCTCTCAGGACAGCCTCCACCACCTGCTTCATCATTATTTCATCCATATTTACCTCCTGATGATATGGCCCACATCTCCTTTTTTGTAGGAACATGCATTGGCCTCATCATAATCCATATGCATGGCCAGCGAGAACTTCTCACTGACACGGATAATCACATCATCGATGGTCACCGGCCGTTCTGTCTCCAGACGCACAGCCACACTGTCACCATCCTTTACACCATACAGCTTTGCATCTTCCGGCGTCATATGAATATGAGCCTTTGATGCAATAACGGATCCCGGTGCATTATAAATTCCCTTCGGGCCGACGATAATGACATCTCCTGCCCCTCTCAGGTCGCCGGATAAATTCACCGGTATATCAATACCCAGAATTCTGGCATCCGTCAAAGACATTTCCACCTGAACAGCATCCCTCGGCGGTCCGAGGACAACAACCCGGTCAATCTCACCCTTTGCCGTCACCAGCCGCACCCTCTCCTTTGCCGCATACTGACCCGGCTGGCTCAAAGGACTGTTCTCGTGAAGCGGTTCTCCAAAAAGTATGTCTACGGCATGCTGTGTCAGATGAACATGACGTCCCGAAGCCTCCACCATGAATTCCGGAAGATCTGTTTTTGCCTGCTGCTGCCCCGGCCACCGTCCCGTCAGCTGTCTGCAGAAAAGGATATAGATCACGCTGCTCAGCCGGTTCATCGCTTCTGCGATATCCGGACGCAGGCATTCATTCCCCTGCATAAAAGCTCTGGCTGCCGCCAGCTCTGCCTCTCTGACAAATGTCCTCAGCTCATTCAGCTTTGCACAGATCCTGCCCATACGATACTCCGGCAGCGGATGGGGAATCCCGTAGATTTCTCTGATATGATGGGATTCATAGCGAAGTCCGCTGCTGTCTTGTCCCAGCAGACGGATCTCTCCCAGTTCCCTGTCAAGAACCTCCGCGCTCAATATACGGCGCACGTAAGCCAGTACTTCATCCAGTGCATCCGTCAGACGGTGCATCCCGTTTTCCGAAGCCAGCACCTGGAGAGAAATAATTTTTGCCTCCAGACTGTCCAGCATACCCCGGAAGGCAATCTGCGGATGGGTCTTTTGCACCAGCACATTACCATGAAGATGGGTCATGTTTTCAGGCTTTTCAGCCATGACACCGCCGGTCTGCCCATCCACATACTGCGGCTGATCATCAGGCCCCTTTGGCACGGGGGCCATTGGCATGGATGTGTATGCTCCATGCCCCGTATCTGTCCCCTGTTCCTCAGACTGTTTCAGCTGTTTTCGGCATCCATCCTGCCTTTCGTCCGTACAGACCAGTGTTATTCCGTGTTCCCTGATAAAATCCTTCGCTGCAGGCGTCAGCATTGTATCCTTCGATAAATGATATTCTTTTTCATGACTGCAAAACCATCGGGCCCGCAGCTCCATATCTGTCAAAATTTTCATCTATGCTCACCTGCTGTCAGACAATCGCCTGCTCTTTTCCCGTTTTTATCTGTCAGAAGTTCCCAGTGTCGGTAAAATCTGCTCCACTTCCTCATGAGGTCTCGGAATAACATGTACAGAAACAAGCTCGCCCACACGGGAAGCGGCTGCCGCACCGGCATCCGTTGCTGCTTTGACAGCGCCTACATCACCTCTTACCATAACGGTTACAAGACCGCCGCCAACATGTACTTTACCGATAAGATTAACATTTGCTGCCTTTACCATGGCATCTGCTGCCTCAATAGAACCTACAAGCCCCTTTGTTTCAACCATACCTAATGCCAATAATCTGTCTGCCATAATTTTATACCTCCATTAATTTAATGATGTTTTTATTTGTTAACAGCGCCAAGACGCTGCAGAACTGCTTTTGTAATTCTTGCTATATCATCCTCTGTGATCTGCCCCGTTCCCGCCGGTCCTGCTGACAGATCCTCCTGCCTGCCGGATGGGCCGGATGCTGCTGTTTCCTGATGTCCGGCCTGCTGTTTTCTCAGATCATCCAGCTCGCAAAGTCCCCAGGCCACACGGCGGATATTGATCAGATTCAGCGGGCTGACATTATCGGAAGTAGCACTGCCTCCGACAGAGCCGCATCCCAGTGTCAGTGCCGGCTGAAGGCCTGTCGTTGCTCCGACACCTCCCAGTGCTCCCGGCGTATTGACCAGAAGCCTTGATACCGGCTTTTGAAGGGCAAATTCACGGATCACACTTGCATCCTCACTGTGAATGACCATCGTATGTCCTGCACCTTCATTATTCAATATTTCTATGGAACGGCGGCAGGCTTCCTCCCAGCCGTCCTCCACATAAAAGGCAAGGATCGGACACAGTTTTTCTCTGGAATAAGGATTATCCCTGCCTACAGTCCGCTGCCTGGACAAAAGCACCCTTGTCCCCGCCGGAATGGAGATTCCCGCCATCTCTGCCAGCGTCTGTGCACTCTTTCCGACGATCTTCGGATTCATGGTGCCATTGGCTCTCAGAATAAACCGCGACAACTTCTCCGATTCCTCCTGTGTCATGAAATAACCACCCTGACGGGTCACTTCATCCACAACTTTCTGCTCAACACAGCGCTCCGTAATAATACTTTGCTCTGATGCACAGATCGTACCGTTATCAAATGTCTTACTGTCCATGATCCGCTTCACTGCCAGCGGAATATTGGCTGACTTTTCAATAAAAGCCGGTCCGTTGCCCGGACCCACACCCAATGCCGGATTGCCGGAGCTGTAGGCAGCCCTTACCATGGCTTCACCGCCCGTTGCCAGAATAATGCCGATATTCCGGTTCTTCAGCAATGCATCCGTCGCCTCCATGGTAGGAAGGGTGATACACTGAACGATGCCATCCGGTGCTCCTGCCTTTCTGGCCGCCTCAATAATTACCTTTGCCGTTTCCAGAATACAGTTTTTCGCATTCGGATGCGGACTGATGACGATGGCATTGCCTGCCTTGATGGAAATAATCGACTTGTACATGGTGGTCGATGTCGGATTCGTTGAAGGAATCAGCGCAGCAACCACCCCCATCGGCACACCGACTTCCATGATCCGCTTCTGCTTATCCTCACGGATAATCCCCACCGTCTTCATGTCCCTGACACTATCCCAGGTAATGGAAGAACCAAGCAGATTCTTCAGCACCTTATCCTGCCAGATACCAAAACCGGTTTCCTCCACAGCCATCTTTGCCAGTCGTTCTGCCTGGGACGCGCATGCCTCCGCTATGGCTCTGACAATGGCATCTACCTGCTGCTGAGACATCCTGGCCAGCTCCTTCTGAGCAACCACTGCCCTGGCCACCAGCCACCGGACCTCCTGTATGGATCTTAGATCCTTATCAAATTCCACCCAAAATCACCTTCTTCTATTTCTTTAATTCATTATCATTGACTATTACTCTATTTCTTCAACCGGCTGCTCTGCGATCCGGCAAACCATCTCCCTGAAAGCCTCACAGGCCGCACGGCAGGCTGCCTGATCACCGGTCAGCAGTCCTCCTGCGAAATTGGTCTCCGTTGGTGGACCATAAAACAGGTTCATCTCCACATCCGCCGCCTTCAATGCCGCATCCAGGCCGGTGATCGCCTCCAGCGGAGGCGCAATCAGATACGCCATGGCCGTACCTTCCGGCACACCGGCCATCTCAGACAGATAAGAACCCGTCCTCGAAATACACTGGGCAAAATAAACGATACTGTCATCATCATTGGCACTGTAAAAGCAGGCATCATTTTCTATGTAACTGACCGCTGCCGCAAGACCGCTTTTTACTTCCTCCGGATCCTCTCCTGAAAGAATACCGATAAATTCGCCGGCCAGCGCCGTGCTGGCATTCCCTGATCCCGCATACATGCTTCTGGCATAAGCCACAGACACCCGGGCTTTCTTCGTCGCTTCATCAAGGGCCGCATAGGAAACATCGTCACAATCTGTTGTAATGAGGCCAAGGCTCCGATGTCCCTCCTGCACCTTCATCGCCTGCAGCAGAAACCTGTCCGCATTGGGAATCAGCCGTATACTCAAAACCTTTGTCCTTATAGGATCATTTCTCATAACTTCTCCTGCCTTTTGCTAGTTCTGCAGTTCTACTCCGCTGGCCTTCCTGTCAAGGATCTTCCCGATCAGATCCGTCATATAGGCACCTGCCTCCACGGCAGATATACCATCCTTATGAATATTGGACACCACCGTCCGCCTGGCCTCCGGCATACCCATCCTTGCATTATAGGCCAGATAAGCACTCATACTCTCCGCCGTACCAAGCCCCGGACGCTCACCTACAAAAATGCAGATGACTTTGGCTCCCAGAAGCTCAGCAATCTGATCCTCCACGGCCACACGGCCATACTTTATGAAAAACGGGGTTCCCACCTTCACTCCGGCAGCCTGCAGGCCATCCATCAATACGGGCATGATATTCAGAATATTGGCATTGACGGCTGTCGAACTGAGACCGTCAGCCACGCAGATCTGAACATCAGGATTCATCACACACTCCGACTGAACCCTTTTTACGCCCTCGTCATTGAGCCTTCTCCCAAGATCGGGCCTTGTGAGGAATTCATTCTTGTCCCTGCAGCGGGTCTGTACAGTAAAAAGCTTCAAAGCATCGATGACTTCCTCCTGCACATCCAGCATCACCGCATCTCTGGCCCTTGCATGATCAGCCCTAAGGGTCAGAAGCGTCTGAGTCTTAAGTCTCGGACCGGCACATCCCACACCGATACGCGCCGTTGTCAGACGCATCATGCGCTCCAGTGCCTGCGGATCCTGCGGATGGTCCAGCAGCGGACGGCTTTTCACCTCCGGTGAAGTAATATCCTCTGTGATATCCACATCATGGGCCGACTCTCCCCTGACATATCCACCGCCGCCGACAGCATTTCCACCAGCGCCTTCAGACAATCCAGCATCCGGCTGTCCGGCTGTCTCCTGAGCCATGATCTCCGTCACGACCTGCCTTACAATCCGCTCTATAAGCGCCTCATCTATTTTCAATGGTGTCCGCCTCCCCTCTGTGTAAAGATGGTCGGGTCTCCGGCGTACTTTGTCAGTCTTCCGTTCTCACTGATACCCATTTTCTCCAGCCATTCATCAAATTCCTTAATCGGACGCAGGCCAAGAATCTCCCGGATCGCTGCCGCATCATGATAGGCATTGGTCTGATAGTTCAGCATGACATCATCACTGGTCGGCACACCAAGAATATAATTGACCCCCGCCGATGCCAGCAGCATGGCCAGATTCTCAATATCATTCTGATCTGCCTGCATATGATTGGTATAACAGCAGTCACAGCCCATCGGGATACCTGTCAGCTTGCCCATAAAATGATCTTCCAGGCCTGCCCGGATGACCTGACGGCTGTCATAAAGATATTCCGGTCCGATAAAACCAACCACCGTATTCACCATAAAGGGATGAAAGGCTTTTGCAAAACCATAACAGCGTGCCTCCATGGTGACCTGATCCGCCCCGAAATGTGCGTCCGACGACAGTTCCGATCCCTGTCCCGTCTCAAAATACATCACATCCGGTCCCTGTCCTGTTCCTTTTTCCTTCAGAAGGGCCATAGCTTCCCTGACCGTATCCGCACTGAAGCCAAATGCTCTGTTGCCCTTCTCACTTCCGGCAACGGACTGAAAGATCATATCCGCCGGAGCACCTTTTTTCACTGCCTCGATCTGAGTCGTTATATGTCCCAGTACACAGATCTGGGTCGGTATTTCAAACTGCCTCTTGACTTCATCAAAACGTTTCAGTACCTCTGAAAGACTGGATACCGTATCATTCACCGGATTCAGGCCGATCAGCGCATCACCGCAGCCATAGCTGAGGCCTTCAAACAAAGAGGCCGTAATACCTTCCACATTATCCGTAGAGTGATTCGGCTGCAGTCGGGTGGCCAGCGTCCCACGGAGACCGATCGTTGTATTGCAGCGGGCCGATACCCGGACCTTATTGGCACCATAGACCAGATCCATATTGGACATCAGTTTGCATACTGCAGCGATCATTTCACTGGTAAGTCCCCGGCTCAGAAGATGAATATCATCTTCTGTCGTCTCATGGCTCAGTATATATTCCCGAAGCTCCGCCACTGTCCAGTTTTTAATCCGCTCATAGACAGCCTCATCCACCTGATCCTGAATGATCCTCGTCACCTCATCCTCTTCATAGGGTACTGCCGGATTGTTGCGCAGATCGGACAGAAGCAGCTGACTGAGCACTTCTTTTGCCGCGATTCTTTCCAGATCCGATGCTGCGGCCACTCCCGCCAGTACATCACCGGATTTCAGCTCATTGGCCTTGGCCAGAACCTCCTTCATGGAACGGAACACAAATGCCTGTCCTGAAAGTACTGTTGCCAGTTTCATTTTTTCACCTTCTTCCTTTCCTGTATCATCCAAAAATCAGTGTTTTTACAACGACAGGGATCACCATGCCATTCATCATCGGCTTTCCCATATCCACATATTCGCCATCTTCTACCCGAATACTGTCAATGGCCACAACCTGCCGGTTCATCCCCGGCTGCCGCCGCAGCAGCTGCCCCATGGCCTTGGCAATATCGCTCTCTATAACCAGCAGCAGCGGTTCCCCCGCCGGCAGTACCGCATCCATCACCTGACCAATGGCTGCCGCCGCCCTTTTCATTTCCTCATAACCCGGATTTATTCTGCCCTTCATCGCCAGAATAAAACGTTCTGCATCATTCTGGCCCAGTGCCCACCGGATCCGTCCGATGATATGATCTGTCCTTCCCTCAAAGCATTCCTCCTGGAGCTGTTCATCCAGCTTAATCACCGGAATATTCTTTAACGGGAATATATCCTCCGAATAGCTGATGGTACTTCCGGAAATCGTTGTCGTATAAGTGCCGGCTCCGACCACCGTCGCCCGGATCGTCTCTCCGGGATGTATCACTGTAAACGCTGTGCACAGCCGGCTGCTGCGAATGGCTCTTCCCAGAAGCACACCTATGTCTCCGTACTTCCATATATCCATCTCTTCATGATAAATCATGTCCGCCACGCCGCCGGAAAAACAAATGGCATCTATGCCTCCCGTACAGGAAAATTCACTGCTGCCCGGGGTCTTCACCCTGGCCGCAAGTTCACATCCATTCCCGTCGTGCCTTCCGGGTCCCGGCCGGCTGCCGGATATTTCTGCATCGGCCGAAATATCATCCAGTCCCAGATAACACTCCAATACCGCTGCCATCTGCTCCGTCACCGCCGTCAAGGTCCTCTCATCCGCCCGGTCTCCCTCTGCCGCCGCCACACCTGCCGCTGCTGCCATCACAACCGCCGCCGGGCTAACCCTGGTAATCCTGCCATTCCTGTCCACACAAATCAATCTGCCGCCGATATCCAGGCACCCCCGGGCTATTGTCTCTCCATCATCAAACAGAACCACGTTGGCAGTGCCGCCGCCGATATCCAGGTTCACCACCCGGCAGTGATGATCCATGCTGTACTGCCATGCGCCGCTTCCCTTTCCTGCAATCAGGGATTCCATATCCGGTCCGGCTGCTGATACAACAAAATCACCGGCAAACCCAGACAAGCTCTGCAATACGGCATCTGCATTCTCCTTCCGGGCCGATTCCCCGGTAATGATGACGGCACCGCTGTCTGTATCTCCGGGTGCATAGCCGGCCTTCCGGAACTCTCCGGCCACAATCCTGCGCAGCCCGTCCGCATCTATGAGGACATCTGTTTTCAGCGGTGTCAGATAGACCGCACTTTTATAAACAACTTTCTTATCCACAATGGACACATTTGGCACCGAAAAATATCCCGCTGAATTGTCCATGGTCAGTCTGCTGAAGACAACCTGCGTCGTTGATGTTCCCACATCAATGCCGACACTTAATATCGTTGACGCATCACCCATACTATCCCACATCCTAAATATGTTTTATTATACTATAAAACCGGCATTCAGGCAATGAAACCTTCCGATCCGCAGCATCATTCAAGACTCGCCCGAATCCGATTCACACGATCCGGATAATTGCCAATGACAGAATCCACACCCACTCTGAACATCTCCCGGATATCTTCCTCTTCGTTAACCGTCCATGTGTTGATCTCCAGACCATGGGATTTTACTTCAGCCACATTTTCCGGGGTCATATTTCTGAAATAAGGATGAAAACATTCCACACCTGTGGACGCCACATAGGCACCTGCATTGATCAGCCATGATTCCTCCAGCATGCCGCATTTGACAGCCGGATCAATGGCTTTCATTCTGAGAACAGAATAATGGTTAAAGGAAGAAATGATAATACGATCCAACATCCCGAATTCCCTGACCATATCATAAACCTTCTGCTCAATCCCCGGATATTCAAAAACTCCCGTTTTCAGCTCAATATTGGTAATAATATCCGTATCCTTCACCAGTTCCAGATATTCACGAAGAGTCGGTATCTTCTGGAAGCCATATTCTTTGAAAATGTAAGACGCATCCAGCCCGGCCACTTCTTCATAGGTCATATCCTTGATATAGCCGGTGCCGTTCGTAGTTCTGTCCACCAGCTCATCATGAATAATGACCGGCACACCATCCTTTGTCAAATGAACATCATTTTCAATACCGTCAATTCCCTCTTCAATAGCCTTCTGAAAAGCCAGTAATGTATTCTCCGGATATTTACCGCTGAAACCGCGATGTGCAAAATTCTTTGTCATAACCCCATCTCCCTGCTTTTTTACATGCAGACACAGCGAAACAGCCGGTCCTCTCTGACCGTCCATTTCGCTGCTCTTCATCTCCTACGCGTTACATTATGCTGTTTTCTGATTGATTGCAGCTATTCCTTTACAGGAAAATACAATCTTCTTTTTTAAGTGCCAGATAGACATCTGTATTATTTGGAATAATCGTTGCCTTCTTGAATAATACATCCACATCAATCTGATGATCCCCACACATTACTGCATAACGAAGGACATTGCCATGAGGCAGGCTGACGGCAACACGGCCCCTAATCGTAATATATCCTTCCTTCTCAACCGGTTTCGTGCCGATCTCGATCACCTCCGGACGGAACGCAACATCTTTGCCGTCTTCCTCTTCACCTGTCAGCTTTTTAAAAGCATCCAT
>JAEDGN010000154.1 GCA_016297495.1 Coprococcus sp. | reverse complement strand
CAGTTGGGCCTAAGAAGCAGAGAGTTGAAGATATGCAGAATGGCAACTTCCAGCTTGGTCTTACAAGATGGGGTCCGGACTATGCAGACCCGATGACATATCTGGGTATGTGGATCACAGATAATTCTAACAACTACGGTCTGTGGAGCAACGAAGAATACGATGCCATCATTGCGGAATGTACAACTGGTGATCTCTGCACAGATGCAGAGGGCCGTTGGGCAAGAATGTATGATGCTGAGAAGCTTGTTCTGGATGAAGCAGTCATTTTCCCACTTTATACACAGAGTAATGCTGAGATGATCTCCTCTAAGGTTTCCGGTATCGATTTCCATGCTGTAGCTCTTAACCGTGTATATAAGGATGCAGTAAAAGCCGATTAATCCGGCAAAGACAGTTAATATTCGATTTTATTGGGGCTGCCGCTATCTGTGTGATGCGGCATCCCCATTATTTTAAGCAAGGAGGCACTAAGGTGAAAAAATATACCCTCAAAAGAATTATTACAGCCCTCTTTACGCTTTTGGTGATTCTGCTGGTATTGTTCATCCTGATGCAGCTCATGCCGGGTTCTCCGTTCAATGATGAGAAGCTGAATGCTGATCAGAGGGCTGCTCTTTATGCCAAATATGGTCTGGATCAGCCGATCGTTGTACAGTTTTTCAGATATGTTGCCAATATGCTGAAAGGTGATCTGGGCGTGAGTTATAATATCTCCAAGAATACACCGATTGCACAGCTGATACAGACAAGACTTCCGATCTCCATTGATATCGGCGGCTGCGCAGTTGCCATTGGTGCTGTTGCGGGTCTGCTGCTGGGTCTGCTGGCGGCGTTGAAGCATGATACGATATGGGATTCTCTGGCTACGGTCATATCAGTTATAGGCGCATCTGTCCCCTCTTATGTATTTGCATTGGCACTCAGCTATACCTTTGGTTTCCGTCTCGGCTGGTTCCCGATGCTGTTTTCGGCAAAGAATATAATGAATTCCAGTGTCCTGCCGAGCATATCACTGTCGATGTTTACGATGGCATCCATCGCCCGATTTACCAGGAGTGAGATGATGGAGGTCATGGGCAGTGAATATATGCTGCTGGCAGAGAGCAAAGGACTTTCCGGATCGGCACTGGTATTGAAGCATGCACTCAGGAATGCGTTAATTCCGATTATCACGGTGCTGGCACCGTTAATTGTAGATCTGATGACAGGTTCCCTGGTTGTTGAAAAGATTTTTTCTATTCCTGGTGTGGGAAGCCTTCTGGTTAACGCTATCCAGTCCAATGACTATAATGTGGTCATTTCATTGAGTTTTATTTATTCCGCCATGTATATTGCGATTATGCTGGTGGTGGATATTCTGTACGGTATTATTGACCCGAGAATCAGACTGGCAAAGAAGGGAGACTGATGGGATGAGGAAATTAAAAACTTCATCTGCGGCAGAACCGATGGCTGCATACATACCGGTTGATTCTGATTTTGTTCTGAAAGATAATGCCGCAGCTATTCAGATTGACGAGAATTTTGCAGCGCAGAGCTTCTGGAAAGATGTATTTGTTCGTTTCTTCAGAAAAACCAGCGCGGTTATGGGATTGATTCTGATTATTTTGATTACGATCCTGGCTGTCATAGGACCAAATATGAACGGCTACTCTTATTCGGAGCAGAATTTGAGTCAGAAGAATTTTGCGCCGAGAGTTAAAACATTGGAAAACTATGGTATCTTTGACGGCAGTGAGACCATGAAGAGTACCACCGGTTCAAAGATTATCAATTATTATACAGAAAAAGAGCTGGATGACGTTTATTACTGGTTCGGAAGTGATAATTTCGGACGTGATATCTGGACACATACATGGGAAGGTGCCAGAGTATCTCTGATCATTGCCGTTGCAGCAGCCCTCATCGATATGATCATTGGTATGAGCTATGGCCTGATCTCCGGCTATTTCGGAGGCAAGGTGGATATGGTCATGCAGCGTATTCTGGAGGTTGCCAATGGTATTCCGAGGCTGGTTATCGTTACATTGCTGCTTCTGGTTCTGAAGCCGGGGATGCTGACCATTATCTTTGCGCTGATGCTGACGGAATGGGTCGGTATGAGCCGAATTGCCCGTGCAGAAATGCTGAAACTGAAGGAGCAGGAATTTGTACTGGCATCAAGAACATTGGGGGCCGGCAGTTTCTTTATTATTTTCAGGGAAATTCTCCCGAACATCATTGGACCGATTATTACACAGGTTATGTTTTCTATTCCGACAGCTATTTTCACAGAGGCTTTCTTAAGCTTCGTCGGACTGGGCATTCCTGTTCCGCAGTGTTCCCTTGGTTCCCTGATTTCTGAAGGATTCAACAGCTTTACCAC
>JAEDGN010000062.1 GCA_016297495.1 Coprococcus sp. | reverse complement strand
AGCATTAATCAAATGACCTTAAATTGCCCAGGCTGAGCAGAAACTAATTATCTGAAGGCACATGTATAGCCAGCAGCTCCGCACGATTAAGTCTTCTTAATTCAATTCTTTAATGCTGCCTTCAGATCTCCCTTGGAGGTCACACCTACCATTCTCTTAACTTCCTGTCCACCCTTGAAGATGATCATTGTCGGGATGCTCATAACCCGGTACTGACGTGCCAGTTCCATCTGCTCATCTACATTGATCTTGCCTACTTTGATCTCAGGCATCTCCTCAGCCAGTTCATGTATGATTGGTGTCATCATCTGACAAGGTCCGCACCATACAGCCCAGAAATCTATCAATACCGGCTTGTCCGATGCCGTTACCTCCGCTGCAAAATTTTCACTCGTAATATCTATAATTGCTGCCATAAAAAAACCTCCTTCGCATACATAATTATAGTATACCAAACCTTTCCCGATAATAAAACAATATATTTTATTTACTTTTTTTTCATAAAACGTTATACTTATTGTCACGTAAATAATTAAGAAAGAAAGTGATTGTTTTGAAAAATACAGATGTCTCCAATGAACTGGCCACAGCGCCCGTTGGCCGCCTCCTTCTGAAGCTGGCTGTACCGACAGTCATTGCCCAGCTGGTTAACCTATTATACAATGTTGTAGACCGTATTTACATCGGTCATATGCCCGGTACAGGAAGTATAGCCTTAACAGGTGTCGGCCTTTGTTTTCCGGTCATCTATCTTATATCCGCCTTCACTATGCTGATTGCTCAGGGAGGAGCCCCGAAAGCTGCCATTTCCATGGGAAGCGGAGACGATGAAAATGCCCAGCGCATACTTAATAACTGTTTTATTTGTCTGATTTTTGAGGCTGTTGTTTTGACAGCCGCTTTCTGGGCTTTTGGAGAGAAACTTCTCTGGATCTTCGGCTGCAGCGACCAGACCATTGTTTATGCTCTGCCCTATATGCGAATCTATTCCAGTGGGTCTATTTTCGTCATGCTGGCTCTGGGAATGAATCTATTTATCACAACTCAGGGATTCACCCGCTTTAGTATGGCATCTGTTCTTATTGGCGCCATTATTAATATTATTCTTGATCCTGTTTTTATTTACGGTTTTGATATGGGTGTCAGAGGTGCTGCCCTCGCTACGATTATATCCCAGGGCTGTTCCTGTATATGGATTCTGCTGTTCCTGACCGGGAAAAAGACCAGACTTCGTCTGAATCCACGATATATGAAACCAGAACCCTTCATTATTATATCCGCTCTCGGTCTTGGTCTGGCACCTTTTATCATGCAGTCCACAGAGGCCCTGCTGAATATTGCCTTTAATTCATCTCTTCAGAAATATGGCAGAGATATTGCGGTAGGTGCTATGACCATTGCCAGCACTGTCCAGCAGATGGTATGGATACCGGCCCAGGGGATCGGACAGGGTGCACAGCCCATCATCAGCTACAATTATGGAGCCGGCAATGCACGGCGTATTCGTGACACCTTCAAATGTATGCTGACAGTATCCATGATTCTCCTTACATCCCTCTGGCTGCTTGTACAGCTGTTTCCACAGGCCTTTATCCACATCTTCAACAGCAGTGAAGAGATGTTATCCACTGCAGGATGGACTTTACGAATATATATGGCTGTTTTCTGCTTTTTCAGTATCCAGATGAGTGTTCAGCAGACTTTTACTGCCCTCGGCAAAGCAAAAGCTTCCCTTTTCATTGCCTGCCTGAGGAAAATTATACTTCTGATACCGCTGATCTATATTCTCCCGCAATTTTTTGAGAATAAGGTTTTTGCTGTATTTCTCGCTGAACCTTTATCAGACAGTATTTCTATCATCGCATCCGCAATTACCTTTTATTTTGTATTCGGCAAAGCAATGCGGCAGCTGGAATCAAACAAGCAATAATAAAAAGGCCGTCACACTTGTGGCGGCTCTCGATTTTATTCATCTTCTCTGAGGATATCCATAATCTTTAATATCTTCTTCTTCTCATTGGAAGAACAGTCGGCAAGACGGTTCAGAATCTCCTCATCAAGCATCTTGTCCAGATCCGACTGACCAACCAGGTAACCTGCCGTTACGCCAAGTGCCTCTGCCAGACGATAAGTTATCAGCAAGCTGACATTGTTGGCTTTGTTGTTCTCAATCTTACTTAAATAAGCAATACTGATATCCGATAGTTCAGCCAGCTTCTCCTGAGTAAGGCCCTGTTCTCTTCTCAGCTTCCTGACATTCGTACCTAAATTGACAAAATCCATCTGTTGATCAATCCTTTACCATAATAACACCATTGTATAATCTCCAAATGAATATTATAATCAACTATAGTTCATGTTTTATAACAATATATTACATGTTTGAAATAAGGAGGTATACAAATGTATCATAATTCTAAAGGAAATAAACCTGATATTTTGGAAGATTTTTCAGCTGAAGAGATCGAGATTCTCCGTTTGCTTGCCCATGAAAGAGCGTCATCCCTTCAGCCTGAAGATGATATTTCGTCCGATTCTGAACCCGAAGACAATTAATCTTCGAAAAAAACCGGACAGTATCCACCTCTGTTTCTTTGGATATTGTCCGGTTATGATTTTTATGTGAGATCCAGGTGTCCCTGCAGCCAGATATTGCCTCTGAACCTTCTGCCTTCAGCCGGTTCTCCCAACAGATCTTCCGCATTAATACACAGATCAATCAGAATCTCATTGCATTCAATCAACATCTGATAAAGCTTCTCACCTGTCAGCTGATTATAAACCTCTTCGACTTCCAGTATCTCCCCCATGATAGAATACTGATCACAGGCAATACCATAAGGCATAAAATAGGATTCAACGATGGTCAGCACGTCTTCTGTTTTAATGCGCTTTGAGATAGACGTATACATATCAATATCTTCAATGGTCAGATTCTCAAGGGCTTCCTGGTCTCCCTGACGGGCAGCAGCAATCATACCATTGCGGGTATCATTCTCCTTCATACGCTTGAGACGCTGGGAATCTGTTCCTGCAACCGGAAGAATCACCGTACCTGAAATAGACAGTGCTGAAAGCATCACCGATGCGGCAGACATTCTGTTTCCTGACTGTTTAATGTCCGTATAATCTATCAGCTGATTCATATGAAATATGAGTGAAACTCCAAGATTCACCACATCACATACACCATCATACTCTTCCCGCTCAGAGAGCTTCTCAATGCTGATATCCTCCGTCAGTGACAGATGCCGCCCTGTATAATGTGGAAAATAATATTCAAAATTAAACTGACCTTCTTTTCCAAAAATACCGTCATCCATTTCACCGCGAACCGTAATACCCGCATTTCCCGTAAAATCTTTGCTCTTCTCAGCACATGGCAGACCGCCGCTGCGATCAGCAGCATATTCCCTGTCCGGACGTACCATGACCATAGTAAGCAGCTGCTGCAGTTCTCTTTTATTCCGGATTTTACTAAAACCTACTGCTCTCAGATAATCATGCATACCATCACCTGCAAAATACTTATAAAATTCATATATTTATTTTGTTATGACTTCAATACCACCAAGATATTTTCTCAGTACCTCAGGAACAACAATAGAGCCATCCTTCTGCTGATTCTGCTCAACCAGGGCAGGCAGTACACGGGACGTTGCAAGTCCTGAACCATTCAGCGTATGCATGAACTGAATAGACTTATCAGCTCTTCTGACACGCATATTGCCTCGTCTTGCCTGATAATCTCTGGCATTGGATACAGAAGATACTTCCTTGTAACCATTCATGGAAGGAATAGAAATCTCAATATCATAGGTTCTTGCCATAGATGCAGAACAGTCGCCTGCTGCCAGCTTCACCGTTCTGAAGTGGAATCCAAGACCCTTCACCAGATTCTCAGCCTTTGTCACAAGCTCTTCAAAAGCTTCATCGGACTTCTCAGGTAATGTATACTGGAACATCTCTACCTTATTGAACTGATGACCTCTGACCATACCTCTCTCATCTGCTCTGTAAGAACCCGCTTCTCTTCTGAAGCAAGGTGTATAAGAGAAGAACTTCTTCGGAAGATCTGCCTCTGTCAGAATCTCATCTCTGTAAACAGATGCCAGCGCAGCCTCTGCTGTCGGCAGCATATAATGAATTCTGCCTTCATCTGTCGGATTGGCGATCTTATAAACCTCATCAGCAAACTTCGGGAACTGACCGGCTGTCAGACCACACTGATACTCCAGCATCAGCGGAGGAATAATCATTTCATATCCATCCGCCAGATGTGTTTCAATAAAATAATTCAATAATGCCCACTCCAGACGGGCACCCATCCCCTTATAGATCCAGAATCCATTACCAGCCAGCTTCACACCACGCTCATAATCTATCAATCCCAGATCATTACAAAGATCTACATGATTCTTCGGCTCGAAATCAAAGGTCTTCGGCTCACCAAAATAACGCAGCGGCTCATTGTTCTCCTTGCCGCCCGGTACAAGATCTTCATCCGGCATATTCGGCAGACAGTACAGATCCTGCTGATACTCATTCATAACTTCTCTCAGCTGTGCGTCAAGAGCGGCAATCTTCCCTTTGATTTCACCCATCTCTTTAAAAATAGCTGTTGTATCTTCCCCTGCCTTCTTCAATGCAGGAATCTGCTTGCTGACCTTATTCTGCTCAGCTTTCAGTACCTCTGTCTGCTGCAGAAGTGATCTTCTCTGTCCATCCAGTTCAAGGATGCGGTCAATCAAATCATCACAGTCAACTTCTTTCGCCTTCAGGCCGGCTTTGATTCTATCCGGATTCTCTCTAATCAACTTAATATCAAGCATCTTCGTCACCTCATCATCATTAACCGCCATCGGCGGCACCATTCTTTATCGAGGATTAATTATATCATTCTGTCAATATTTTTTCAATAGTCGTTTGATCTATAGTTTATTTAAACATAACTGTTTCGCTGAATTTACCGGCATACACAGTACAACCGACGCATATACTATAAACATGCCATTGTATCCAGCCGCCGGATACGGTGGATATCTCCTGTTGTTGAAATCATATATGGTGGATATTTTTATATATCGGAAAGGATTTCTGAATGATGACAAATATTTTATCTGATAATTATTTACCTGAAATGATAACTTATGCCAGACAGGCCAGATCTTCCTATCTTTGGATGGATACATCCTCCATTGACCAAATACTTAAAACCGTCCTGGATGGTTTCTCACCGCTCTGCAGTGATCTTGCCCGTACTGCAGCTGAAGAAACCCGTATGGGTATTTATGAGGACAAGTATATTTATCTGAATCACACCATTTGCGATATCAGACATCAATATCTTCCTTTCATATCCCGGCACACCGTACATTTATCCAGAATGGA
Source organism: Coprococcus sp. (assembly GCA_016297495.1). Classification (GTDB taxonomy): domain Bacteria; phylum Bacillota; class Clostridia; order Lachnospirales; family Lachnospiraceae; genus Coprococcus_A. The sequence continues at coordinate 6,221 of JAEDGN010000062.1, read as the reverse complement.
CAATCACTTCCAGAAACAGCCGGCCGGCATCATAGTCGGTATTACTGATCATCTGCATCCTGCAGAAGAAGTTCTTTTTAATTGTATCACTGCCATCAGGACAGGCAACCCTATTATTCTCTCATTCCACCCTTCAGCCTACAACTGTTCCTATGCGGCCGCCGCAGCTATCCGTGATCTGGCTGTAAGCGCCGGTGCACCTGACAACAGCATACAATGGCTGGAAGAAAATACACCGGATATACTGGAGACTCTGCTCCGACATCCGGACATAGCTGCCATGACAGCTTCAGGCTGTCCTTTCTCTGTCCGTCAATATTTATCTCTCTGCAGAAAACCATGTGCCATCAGTTATCCATCTGTTTCATTCTGTTATGTTCATCATTCTGCAGATATACGTAAAGCTGTCCGTCAGCTGATTTTGTCCCGTACCTTTGATAATGGACTGTCTATTTGTTCCGAACAGGTTGTCTGCATAGATCAGCCAATATATAGCGCTTTTAAGAATGTTCTGCAAAATGAAAGATGTTATCTTGCCTCCCCTGACGAAATTACAAGACTGACTGCTGTTCTGATAGATCTCTCCTCAGACATGGTAAATCCTGCAGTCATCGGACGAACACCTCAGACAATTGCTGCTCTGGCAGATATCAACATACCTGAAGACACACGGCTCATTGCCATGGAAATGGTTCCGGATCGTTCCGATCATCCCCTTTTAATTCCATTTCTCTGCCCGGCTCTCCTTCTGATGCCCGTTGAGCAAAATGAACATGCAATTGAAAAAATACGCAAGTTATCCACACCTGAAACGGATTTTTCCACCGATACACTATTTCCGGAGTTTCAAGAACTTCCTCCGCACCACAGCCTTACGATCTATGCTGCAGATCAAAAAATTATTTCCGATACATGCCTTGCTCTGCCCGATTTTAATCTGACTGAAAATGCCCCTGCATCCGGTCAATCTCTCACCGGTCAATATATCAGCCGATATGGCAGCCGACTGAATAACGAGGCAATAGAAGAAATGCTGAGCCGCCGCCGCATTATTCATGAAATGCCTGATATTTCCCATACATTTCAATTGCCGGCAGTTATCCATTTCCAGAAAGGCGCTCTTGATAATTTGCAATTTACCAATGGTCAGACCGAAATTGCCTTACTGTATGATGATTCCGGAATCCTCCATACAGACATATCATCGATCATCCACCGGATAAAATTAAAATATCCTTATTTAAAATATCACGACCTCCATATTTCAGAAAACTCACCTGTTGGCAAATCAACCGACTATCTTCTTCCACAACTGGCAGAAATATCACCGGACTGTCTGATTGCCATAGGAAATTCCCGAACCATGAATTTAGCAAAAATGCTCCTGACCGAATATGGAATATCGGCATCCTCCCATGCCACCCGTCTGATACTTATACCTTCTCTGGAAGGCTGCCATACTGCTCTCCTGCCATCCTATGGCTATTACAGCCAGACGGACGATACCTTTTACGAAAAACCATCCTGCACAGAGAATCTTACCATCATTGCAGACAGCAGCCTGTATGCTTCATCTGATCAAGATAAAACCGCTGCTGCCTGCCTGTCCGCCATGGCCGATGCTTTTGATACTTATTTTTCCAATCAGGGAAATGATCTGACGGACGCAATGGCGCTGCAGGCCATTTCCTTAGTCCTGACATGGCTGTCCGGATCTTCCCATGAAAAAGCCCGATCCGCCAGCTATGCGGAACATCTGCAGAATGCCTGCCTTTTGTCAGGGATGGCTGCCGCCCACACAGGTTCCGGACTGTCAAAAATCATGGCCCGCAGGCTATACTGTGACTTCAGAATATCCCTGCCAACCCTGCAGGCTATTTTGCTGCCACATATTATCCGTTATAACGGAGATCCTCATCCTGCCAAAAAATCATGGAACAGATCGTCTTCCGGATATTCCATATCCCATAAGCTCCTGTACCTGTATCACACCATCATTCAGCCATCGGTCGGTATTTTGTCGGATACTTCAGAATACGCTTCCGCGCCTCTGCCTCCTGTTTCAGATATTGCTGACAGAATGGCCGAAAAAATACAGGACATTCTGCGTGCATCCGACATGCCGCTTAATATAAAAGCCTGTGGTATACGTGAGAAGGAGTATATGCTCCACATTGACAGTATGGCGCAGAAAACCTTCGAACAATTATCCACAACCTGTGCCGATGCTAACCCGAGATATCCACTGATTAAAGAACTGGCACAGATTTATAAACAAATTTATGAATAAATACGTAAAAATAACTCCTCAAAAACAGACGCATCGTCAATCGTTTCTGAGAAGTTATTTTTACTGCAAAGCTTCATACAACTTCATATTCTATTTACCGGTTGAACCGAAGCCGCCGGTTCCCCGTTCTGTCTCATCCAGGGATTCTGTCTCAATAAAATCAGCCGTCAAAAACGGTGTAATCACCATCTGGGCAATACGTTCTCCATTCTCAATGGAAGCTGCTGCTTTTGAATGGTTATGCAGCGGCACCATGATCTCACCTCTGTAATCTGCATCAATGACACCCACCTTATTGGCCGGCGCCAGTCCCTTCTTTGTTGCCAGACCGCTCCTGGCATAGATCAGTCCGGCAAAGCCCTCCGGAATCTCCATGGAAATACCGGTATGCACCAGAAATGTATCGCCGGGCTCAATCGTAACCGGTGCTTCAAGGCAGGCATAGAGATCAGCGCCTGCTGCAAATGCCGTACCATAGGAAGGTACCACTGCCTGTGTATTTAATTTTTTTATTCTAACCTGCTGCTTCATCCGAATAGCCTCCCGCTGTCTAATTCTCTTTTACAATAACATGCACATATTCCTCCGGCTCCCAGAGGACGATCCTGCCCTCTGCAATTGAAGCCTGTACTTCTATGATTCTCTGGTTTGAAGACCCCTTAAACTGCAGGCTGGGATTCTTCTCTGCCTCAATAAATTCGCCATCCACCAGAATATCAATATAGGAAAGCAGCTCTTTCGTCTCTTCCCATTCTCCGACCATCCGTCCAAGAATATCCTTCTCAAAATCATAACCCGTATAACACCAGATATTTTTCTCCGGAAACTTTGCCTTCACCTGTCTGAGCAGCGGCAGCAGTCCCTGCTGATTTACACGCTCAAAAGGCTCCCCTCCCAGCAGACTTAAACCTGCAATATAAGGTCTGTCCAGATAAGCCATGACCTGCCGGATCGTCTCTTCCGTAAAAGGCTTTCCATACTGAAAATCCCATGCTTCTTCGTTAAAGCATCCTTTACAGTGATGGGTACAGCCGCTGACAAAAAGAGATACTCTCACACCCTTGCCGTTGGCCACATCACAGTACTTAATATCCGCATAATTCAAATCAATCATTCCTTTACAGATTATCAATGCACTACCTGTCTATCATACTATTTTAGGCACTCCCATGCAAGTCATAAAGTCATATTTTCTTTTCTCAGCCAAATATTTGATACTGAATAAAATGTCTGATATAATCATCCTGATGGGATATTGATGATTCAGATGTCTCCAAAGAATACTTACGTCTATATGAATCGGGATGTTTATCGGCAGAAGAACTGGACAGCATTCGTCTCAGCGGTTTAAAATCAAAATAATTTATACAATAAACAGTATAATCAGAAAGGATAAAGTAAATATGTCCGGACAAATCAATCAGTCAGTATGCATAAAAACCAGGCGGCTTGAACTGAAATCCTACAGAAGCTGTGATAAAGAACAACTGGTAAAGATTTTGACCAATACAGAAATAACAGAAACATTCATGGTACCAGAGTTTAACTCAGAAAAACAGGTACTTGATCTGGTGTGTAAGCTTATTGAATTTAGTAAAACAGAAGATACCTCACATTTAGAATACGGCATCTATTTCAATGATACTCTGATCGGCTTTATCAATGATTGTGGGATAGAGGATGAAGAAATCGAAATCGGTTATGTCATTCATCCCGATTACAAGGGACAGGACTATGCAACCGAAGCTGTATCGGCGGCCATTCGGGATCTGTTCAGAATGGGATTTAAAAAAATCACTGCAGGCTATTTTGAGGAAAACATTGCGAGCCGAAGAGTGATGGAAAAATGCGGCATGCATCAGACTAATGAAACGGATGAAGAGGAATATCGCGGTGTAAAACATATATGCCGGTATTTTGAAATCACTAATTCCGATTTTTATGACTGAATCAAATGATAATCCGGCCAAATGGCTTGATTGTATAAAAGGCAAAGATAAAAACGCAACGCATGTCATTAACCATGTCAGAGCCGGTTGGTAGCCCGGCCGTCTTATATTTTTATAAGGTAAGTAACCTGCCCCTCCGGGTTGTCCATTCTTTTGCCATTTCAATTAACAAATCAAGGAGGGATTGTCATGGACAATGTAAGAGGAGGACTGACCGTATATTTTGAAGAACCGTTCTGGGTAGGTATTTTTGAACGTTTCTGCGACGGAAAACTTTCTGTAGCCAAAATCACCTTTGGTGCAGAACCGAAGGATTATGAGATACAGGCGTTTATCCTGAAATATTACTATCGTCTCCGATTCAGTCCGGCTGTGGCAGCAGCTGCAAAAGAGCTGAAGAAAAATCCGAAAAGAATGCAGAGGGAAGCCCGAAAACAATTGAAGGATACCGGCATTGGAACAAAATCTCAGCAGGCTTTGAAATTGCAGCAGGAGCAGGGCAAACAGGAACGCAAACAGAAAAGCCGGGAACAGAAACTGGCGGAAGCAGAGCGGATGTTTGAACTGAAACAGCAGAAAAAAAGAGAGAAACACAGGGGACATTAGTCCCTGGTGTTTCTCTCTTTTTTACAGATGCATCACCCTGGCATTGATTTCTTTAGTTTTCCCCACATTCCAGAAATTTTCGCCCAGATATCCACAGGTACGCCGCGTTACATTCATCTTGGAATGATCTTTATTGCCGCACTGCGGACATTCCCACTCCATATCCTTATTAATAATGATCTCTCCATCATATCCACAGACATGGCAATAATCCGACTTTGTATTGAACTCTGCGTACTGGATATTGTCATAGATGAACTTCACGACTTCCTCCAGCGCCTCCAGATTATGCCTCATATTCGGAATTTCCACATAGGAAATGGATCCGCCGGAGGATATCTTCTGGAACTGACTCTCAAATGAGAACTTACTGAAAGCATCGATCTTCTCTCTGACATCCACATGATAGGAATTGGTATAATATCCTTTATCAGTAATATCTTCAATCTCTCCGAAACGTTCCAGGTCGATTCTTGCAAAACGATAACACAGGGATTCAGCCGGAGTACCATAGAGACTGAAACCGATATTCGTTTCTTTGCGCCACTGATCCGTTGCCTGACGCATACGATTCATAACTCGCAGGGCAAATTCCTCACCCACAGGATCCGTATGGCTCACACCCTTCATCAGCTTCGTTACTTCATATAAACCAATATAACCAAGAGAAATAGTCGAATAACCGCCATACAGCAGTGAATCAATCTTCTCACCCTTGTCCAGACGGGCAATAGCGCCGTATTGCCAGTGAATAGGACTGACATCGGATAAAGTACCCTTTAAAGCATTATGACGGCACATAAGGGCTTCAAAACACAACTGAAGACGTTCATCCATCAGCTTCCAGAATACATCCTCATCTCCCCTGGCGAGAATACCGATCTGAGGCAGGTTCAGGCTGACAACCCCCTGATTGAAACGTCCCTCAAACTTGTAATTGCCGTTCTCATCCTTCCATGGCGACAGGAAGCTTCTGCATCCCATACAGCTAAAAACATTGCCTTCATAATTTTCTCTCATCTTTTTCGCAGAAATATAATCCGGATACATGCGCTTTGCAGAACATCTCACCGCCAGACGGGTAATATAATCATACTTACCACCCTTCAGGCAGTTATTTTCATCCAGTACATAGATCAGCTTTGGAAATGCCGGTGTCACATAAACACCCTTCTCATTCTTGATACCCTCGAGACGCTGTCTGAGAATCTCCTCAATGATCATGGCATTCTCTTCAATATATTCATTGCTCTCATCCAGATTCAGGAATAAAGTAACAAAAGGAGACTGTCCATTGGTCGTCATCAATGTATTGATCTGATACTGAATCGTCTGAACACCTGATCTCAGTTCATCCTGAAGACGATCCTGAACCA
>JAEDGN010000153.1 GCA_016297495.1 Coprococcus sp. | reverse complement strand
GTATACGGATTCTTTGTCTGCAGCAGCTGTTCGATCAGTGCATCCGCTTCTTCGAATGACAGTTTGTTATTGCCCTTGACAGCTGCTTTACAGGCCATTGTTGCAATATGATCCGTAATAGCCATCCCGTCCAGTCTCCGTGTCTCTGACGACAGGCTATCCAGTATCTCTATAAATATATCTTTTGCGTCCATGCCAAAAAGCTGCAGCGGTACACCGCAGACAGCATATTCCTTTCCGCCAAATGCTTCAATCTCAAAACCAAGCTCAGAAAAATAACCGGCATATTGTTTATAAATATTTTCTTCCTGCATGGAAAGTGTGAGAATAACCGGCGGCGAAAGCATCTGCTTCTGCAATGCTTTTTTCGAAAAATCCTTCATCAGTCTCTCATAAAGGACCTTTTCATGGGCCGCATGCTGATCGATAATAAAAAGCTTCCCGTCATATTCAATCATCCAGTAGGTATCAAAAACCTGACCGATCATACGGTGTCTTACCCTGGACTTCTCATCCAGAAGGCGTTCATCCTCCCCGAACAGCTCCATCTGTCTGACATCCCTTAACTCCTGAGGCGCTTTATGTGTGGGACTTATGGATTTCCCGGCGGTTTCCACCATCTTCGCCGGACTTGTGGTTTTCCCGGATATCTCCACTGTATTCACCGGATTGGATATGCTTTTCCCGCCATTTTCCCGCCTGTCATAATGATAACTTCCCTGTTCACGTACTCTGTCCGGGCTGCTGCTTCTGCTTTTATCGCCCATGGACGCAAGACGCTGCAGTTCAAAAGGTTCCGGCACATCATCCTTTGCCGCTTTTTCCTGTTTCGGTCGGCTGCTGTCCAGAGAAACCGACAGAATCAGCTCCCTGTGTTCCAGTACCGACCGCACCAGATCATAGGTCTGTTGATAGACTGCCTCATTCTGGTTAAACCGGAGCTCCATTTTTCTTGGATGGACATTCACATCAATCAGAGACGGATCGATCTGAAAATGCAATACCGTAAAGGGATATTTATGAATCATAACAAAGGTTTTGTATGCATCCTCAATCGCTTTTGTCATAATATTGCTCTTGATATACCGGCCATTGATAAAATAATTCTCCCAGGTCCGATTGCCTCTGGACAGGATTGGCTTACCAATGTAGCCTGACACCTGAAAAAGCCCTGTATCTGCCTTTACTTCCAGAAGCTGCCCTGTCACATCCCGCCCGTAAATCTGATAGATAATATCTTTCAGATTGGCATTGCCGGAAGTATGCAGCTTATTCTGATCGTTAAGGATCAATTTAAATGAAATATCAGGATGCGACAAAGCAAGACGCCCAACCAGATCACTGATATATCCGGCCTCTGTAGCCGGTGTTTTCAAAAACTTTCGTCTGGCCGGTGTATTATAAAATAAATTGCGGACAATAATCGTCGTACCATCGGGACAGCCGATATCCTCACAGCTCTTACATATACCGCCATCGGCGCAATATCGTACCCCCAGCAGCTCCCTGTGAACTTTGGTAATGAGTTCCACCTGGGCCACGGAGGCAATACTGGACAAGGCTTCGCCCCTGAAACCGAGGGAACCGACGGTCATCAGATCCATTGCCGTCTCAATTTTACTCGTGGCATGACGCAGAAAGGCTGTCTCAATATCATCTCTTTCAATACCACTGCCATTGTCAGTCACACGGATGAAAGCAATGCCGCCTTCTTTAATCTCAATGGTAATGGCAGAAGCCTTCGCATCTATGGCATTTTCCACCAGCTCCTTCACAACAGAGGAAGGACGCTCCACAACTTCGCCGGCAGCTATTTTATTGATCGTATCACTGTCCAGTAAGTGAATTGACTTCATCCCATGACTCCTTTCAAGTTTACCATTCTTTTGTGATAATTCTATGTTATTTAATGCGTATTCTTCAGTTTTTTCTGTAATTCATACAGCGTATTCAGCGCCTGGATCGGTGTCATATTAGACACATCCAAAGCTGCCAGTTCCTTAAGGACAGGATGATTATCCGGATAAAGATCAAACAGACTGATCTGCTTGTCTGCTGCCATATCCACCTTTTCCTTTGTCTGCTGATTCTCCTTCGCCGATGTCCTTACCTGAAGATTGCGTGCCTTTTCCGTCACATCTGTCTCAGAAAGCCAGCTGGCAATCTCTTTTGCTCTGGCTATAACAGAATCCGGCACCCCCGCAAGTCTTGCCACCTGAATGCCGTAACTCTTATCCGCGCCGCCGCGAATAATTTTTCTCAGGAAAATAATATCATCTCCCTGCTCTCTGACAGCAATACAGTAATTATTCACGCTGTCAAGCTTGCCCTCCAATTCAGTCAGTTCATGATAATGGGTGGCAAAAAGAGTCTTGGCGCCCAAAAGCTTCGGATTGCTGATATGTTCTACCACCGCCCAGGCAATACTCAATCC
>JAEDGN010000152.1 GCA_016297495.1 Coprococcus sp. | reverse complement strand
ACAGAAAAAGAAACGTTTTGAATCAAATAATAAATATTTTTCCATCTGTACCTATGCAGTAGCGACCTTTACCATCTGCCTGATTATTTTCAAATTTATCAATAACTGGCGCGAAGCAAGAGCTTATACCTCTTCTATTCTTTCGACGCTGTCACCTTTTCTGATCGCGTTTCTGATTGCTTATTTTATCAATCCTCTGGTGAACCGGATTGATAAGCTGCTGTTTAGCAGAGCGCCTGAAGGCAGATTCACAAAATTACATAAATTTTTATCACTGCTGCTGGCCTATATCATTGTCATTGGTTTTATTGCATCGGTTCTGACTTTTGTTATTCCACAGATTGTTGACAGTATCATGCAGTTAATCAGACAGTCATCGCAAATATATGACACTATTGCGGGTGGTGTCGATTCCCTGTCAGAACGTTATCCGGATGTTGATTTTGCATATATTCAGGATCTGGTGGATACTGCACTCCCGGATGCCATCAAATATATACAGTCTCTTATGACCGATATTGTACCGCTGATCTATAATGCCGGTATCTCTGCCATCAGCTGGATCATCAATATCATTCTTGCCTTTGTCATCTCCTGCTATCTTATGACGAGCAAGCAGCGTATGGTTCACGGACTAAAACGAATCATTTATGCTTTCTTCAACGAAGAGAATGCATATAAAATCGTATTTACTATTAAAGAATGCAATCGTATTTTCGGTCAGTATATCATCGGTAAGGCATTGGACTCCCTGATTATCGGCATTATCTGTTTTGTCCTGATGTGTATCCTCGGTATTCCTTATGCCATACTGATCAGCATTATTGTCGGCATCACCAATATGATCCCTTATTTCGGACCGTTTATCGGCGCCATTCCGGGAGTTGTGATTCTTCTGCTCATTTCCCCGAAGCAGGCACTGATATTCATTATTCTGATCTTCCTGCTGCAGCAGTTTGACGGTTCCATCCTTGGCCCGAAGATTCTGGGCGATTCCACAGGGCTTCAGCCTATATGGATCATCTTCGCCATCACCGTCGGCGGTGCCATAGGCGGTGTCATAGGCATGTTCCTGGGTGTTCCTGTTGTGGCTGTACTTGTTTACCTGCTGAATAATCTCTTCGATTATCTGCTGTATAAAAAGCGTCTGCAGCCGGATCTGTCCAATATAACCATACCGGATGTCAACCCGGATAATGTATTCATTCCGGAGGATTTCATTGAACATCCTGAAGATAACAAAAAATCCACATCCAATGATACCGAGTAAATAAAGGCCGCTCAGGTATTTATTAACCGCCGTATATCTTGTCAGAAACACACTCCCGTTCAACGGAAAACGTAACGGTCACTAAGAATTTTCATTCACTTTGTTCCGAAAATCCAAGTGCCGACGTTTTCCGAATGGTTTCTGACAAGATATACGGCCGGTTAGATACCTGAACGGCCTTTTCTATACCTAATTATCCGGCAGCATCAACGCCTGCATGCCTGAGCTGTATACTTCTGTATCATCGGAGCAGATCCACATCGCTTCCACTCCATCCATACTTTCAATAAATGTCTGTCCCTCTTCCAGGGGCATATTGAAGACCGCAGTCGACAGGCAGTCTGCCATTCCCGAATCTGAACACAGAATGGTCTCTGACTTGAATTCATCCAGAGGCATCAATGTATCCGGACTGATGATATGATGATACTGTTTGCCATCTACAGTGTAATACCGCTGATAGACGCCGCTGGTTACCAGCGACTGATTGTTGATCTGCACCCTGTGAAGATACTCCTGATCACTGTGGATGTCCGGATTCTGAATTCCGACAGCCCACGGGGTATCCTCCGGCTTATCCCCGATTGCCCGTATATTGCCTCCGACACTGACAAGGGTATGGCTAAGCCCTTCCTCTTCCAGCTTACGGCAGACCATTTCCACAGCATATCCCTTTGCAATAGAACCTACATCAAGACTCATTTCCGGGTCTTCCAGATAGACTGTCGAGACTTCCCTGTCAATAATCATCTTGCTGATGTCTGTATGGGCCGCAGCCGCCTCCAGTTCATCCATCGGCGGAAGCTTGGCATGAAGCGGATCATCTATCCCCTCCTGCCGGTATTCATGCCAGATGGACAGGACACTTCCCATGGCCACATTCATCCTGCCGCCTGTCAGTTCATATAAAGACTTTGCTTCTTCCAGCATACCAATAATCTTTTCGTCCACGACTACCGGCGCAATTCCGGCATTATCATTGATAGTCTTTATATTATTGATATCCTCATAATCATTATATATATCAAAAAGCTGATGATATATCTTCAATTCATCCTGCAGTTCCTGCATATAAGCGGAAAACGTTTCTTCATCAGCCGAATAGCCGATAACGGATGTCACCGTATCAAATACACCCAGAAACTGAGCACTGTAGCGGGTAAG
>JAEDGN010000151.1 GCA_016297495.1 Coprococcus sp. | reverse complement strand
CATGGTACTGCATCACCCGGTCAGGATGAACTGCCGGATTCACAAATGTATTATAGTTTGCTTCCGCAACAATACGCGGCGCAGATAGTCCAAATGAGTAATGCATCGACTCCCTCCACACTTCAAATTCTTGTCCAGACCTGCATCTCTCCCTCACCCCTGTTGGCCCAGGTATAATAAGGGATCCATGTCAGCGTTGTCCGCTCATATTCAGTCCTTCTGTGTGGATAATAAAGGGTTGTATTCTGAGCTTTTTTCTGACGCCAGCCTTCAGCCCTCAGCGCAATGACCGATTCACCGGCAATCTCTTTCTGCTCCATTTCAAAGACAGCATCTTCATCCATTTTCAGCAGATGAAGTTCTTTTCCATTATCAGCTTCTTCCAGGCAATAAACGACCGGCCCCCGCATAACAGCCGCCTTACCTATATCCTCACGCACTCTGGCATCCGCGTCAAGAACCTGTACTTCCATAAGAAATTCCAGTTCAAGGCACTCCGATTTCCAGGCTTTCGTGATATATAAATAGCCGTTTTTCTCTTCTGTCACTGCATTCTCCAGTCCTTTGATCCGGTATGTCCGGCACCAGCCCGGAATGCGCAGTGCGATTGTAAAGGTTTCGGCCGTGTCACATGCCACATGGAGCTTCACATGTCCGTCCCATGGGAATCCGGATTCCACATCGATCTGCGCTGTAGATATCCTCAGCTGTTTTTCCATATGACTGCCAATATATAAGTGAACCCAGACTGTGTCCTTTGTCTCCGTAAACACATAGGTTCCTATAGAACCAATCAGCCTTGCCAGATTAGGCGGACAGCAGGCACAGCCGAACCATTTCTGTCTGACAGGCTTTACATGGGCCTTCCGTTCATCCTTATGACACGCTTCCGGAACCACCTCCAGCGGATTTACATAGAAAAAGCTGGTCCCCTCAAGTCCCATGCCGCCTGGAACAATATTGTACAATTCCCGCTCCATGACGTCCGCATATTGAGAAACCGGATTCATCTCCAGCATTCGCCGCGCAAAAAACATCATTCCAATAGAAGCGCAGGTCTCCGCGTATGCCGTATCATTTGGCAGATCATAGGCAAATGAAAAAGATTCTCCAATATGAGTACCGCCGATACCTCCTGTAATGTACATCTTTCTCTGAACAATGTCCTCCCAGAGGCGTTCACAGGCTGCCTTCAGACTGTCATCCTGTGTCAGTCTCGCAAAATCCGCCATTCCTGAATAAAGATAGACTGCCCGCACAGCATGACCTACAGCTTCTGTCTGCTCCCGTACCGGCAGATGAGCCTGATGATAATGGTAACGCAGCGCCACACTCTGATCGATTGCTCCATGATCTTCCCCATCAAAGTAATAGGGCCTTTTTCCTCTTTCATTGATAAAATACAGACCCAGATCCCGGTATTTCTCCTGACCCGTCACCTCATACAGCCGCGCCAGAGCCATCTCCGCGATTTCATGTCCCGGATATCCGTGCAGCTGATGCGTGCCCGATCCCATATACTCCGCCACACAGTCCGCATAACGGCAGGCTGCCTGCAGCAGCCGGTCTTTGCCGGTCGCCTCATAATAAGCCACCGCTCCTTCAATCAGATGCCCTAGGCAGTAGAGTTCATGGTGATCCCGCAGATTCGTAAAGCGTTTACTCATGTCATTAATAATATAAAAAGTATCCAGATATCCATCCGGCTGCTGTGCCTTACATACAATATCAATCGCTTCGTCAGCAACCTTCTCCAATTTCTGATCCGGGTACTGCTGCAAAATATAGGCCACCGCTTCTATCCACTTTGCGAAATCACTGTCCTGAAATACAAATCCATAGAATCTCTCCTCAGGCTTCCCCGGATCATCCGGCCATACACAAAAACCATTGACCGTATAAACAGGACGCACATAATCTGTCTCCTGTTCCTCTTTCCGGTTGATATTTCCCGCCACTTTGAAATTGTGCATACAATAACTTGGCTGCGCGTCAGGCACTCTGTCATTAAGTGCCTCCCATTGATATGGAACTACTGTATCACGCACCAGCTCTATCTCTTTTTTCCAAAAAGCATCCGTAATCCGAATCCTTTTCAAATCGATCGGATTGGACAATATGTTCCCGCTCATACCGTATACCTTCCTTTAAACCAAATAATGATACCTATATGTAATTATATATTTTTCTTAGCCATTTTGAATAGGCAAAAATGGAAAATACATGTATGAAACGGTAAAAATGAATTAATCCTCCGGCACACAGGCTTTTAATACCTTGCCGATGCTGTCATGGATCAGCAGATCGGCCTTGACATCATAAGGCGTCTCGCTCTTATTGATCAGCACCAGCTTGTTTCCCTGATAATAATTGATAAATCCTGCTGCCGGATAGACGTTCAGCGATGTACCGCCGATAATCAGCACATCCGCTTCCGCGATGGCTCTGACAC
>JAEDGN010000061.1 GCA_016297495.1 Coprococcus sp. | reverse complement strand
CTGGCCAGATATGCGGACAGGGAGGCCAATCCATTGTATCCTGTACCGGTGCTTATGAATGCGGACGAACTGGAAATCTTTTACTATATGCTGCTTGTCTAGAAGCACAGTGAGCGGATGATTCACTTTATGGAAAGGGATGAAATGATGGAAAAAGCAGAAATCAGAGAGGTCGTTGAAAGGCAGCGTTCTTATTTCTACACGGGTGCTACTCTGGATGTGGCATTCAGAAGGGAAGCATTACTGCAATTAAAGAGATGCATATTGAGACATGAGGAGGAGATCAATGAGGCTTTAAAAAAAGATCTGGGGAAAAGTGCTTCAGAGTCCTATATGTGTGAGACGGGGATGGTACTCAGCGAGATCAGCTATATGCTGAAGCATATCCGTCAGTTTTCAAGAGAGAAGACGGTATGGACACCACTGGCCCAGTTTCATTCCAGAAGCTTTAAAAAACCTTCGCCTTTTGGTGTGGTGCTGATCATGAGCCCGTGGAATTATCCTTTTTTGCTGACTATTGAACCGCTGGTGGATGCTCTGGCTGCAGGCAATACTGCGGTAGTGAAGCCGAGTGCCTATTCTCCGTATACCAGTGAAGTCATGAAAACGATACTTGAGGAATGTTTTCCAGATCATTATGTGGCTGTTGTCACAGGAGGACGTGCAGAGAATACTTGTCTGCTCCAGGAGCATTTTGATTATATTTTCTTTACGGGAAGTCAGGCCGTTGGCAAGGATGTTATGCGCCATGCGGCAGAGCATCTGACACCCGTAACACTGGAACTGGGCGGCAAGAGTCCGTGTATAGTGGACAAAACGGCCAATATCCGTCTGGCGGCGAAGCGGATCGTTTTCGGAAAATATCTGAATTGTGGACAGACCTGTGTGGCCCCGGATTATATTTATTGTGATCCGGCGGTGAAGGACCGGCTTATTGCGGAGATAAAACGTCAGATCCACAGGCAGTTTGGCATGGAACCGCTGAAGAATCCGAATTATGGAAAAATCATCAATGAGAAGCATTTCAGGAGAATCGCAGGTCTGATTGATTCGGCTAAGGTCGTATCCGGCGGTGGACTGGATATGACTGCCCTCCGTATAGAACCGACAGTCATGGACAATGTGACATTTGAAGATGCGGTGATGCAGGAGGAGATATTCGGTCCGGTTTTGCCGGTGCTGACGTATGCTTCTCTGGATGAAGCTATTAGCAGGATCAACAGCATGGCCCATCCGCTGGCATTGTATCTGTTTACATCCAGCAGGAAGAATGCCGATAAGGTGACATCACAATGTGGTTATGGAGGCGGCTGCATCAATGATACCATCATCCATCTGGCAACCAGTGAGATGGGATTCGGCGGTTTCGGTGAAAGCGGAATGGGCGCCTACCATGGCAAAACAGGATTTGATACATTTACCCATTATAAGAGCATCGTAGACAAGAAAACATGGATCGATCTTCCAATGCGTTATCAGCCGTACAATCATCTGTACGACCAGCTGGTACGTATATTCATGAAATAATATATCAGGCCGGACGGCAGATGCGTATTTACTCAGCTGCCGTCCGGCTTATTCAATGTGCGCATTCGGTACTTGTACTTATCTTCATAATTTGATATGATAAAAGATGATTTAATTTAGCTGTGCAGAAGAGTAAAGTGTGCACAGCAGTTAGGCTGATGGAGGAATACACGATGGTTATAGCTAAGAGAATGGAGCCCTTAGTGGCAGGAAGTTCTGTTATTCGTAAATTATTTGAAGAGGGCAAGGAGCTGGCAAAAGAAGTTGGTGCGGAAAATGTTTATGATTACAGTCTGGGCAACCCAAGCGTTCCGGCGCCGGATGCAGTCAAAGCGTCTATTATAAAGATTCTTGAAAATGAGGACCCTCTGTATGTACATGGATATATGAGCAATTCAGGTTATGAGGAAGTCCGTCAGGCAGTGGCAGACAATCTGAATGAACGATTTGGCTCTGAATATAAGCTGGATGATATCATCATGACGGTGGGTGCTGCTTCTGGTATCAATGATATTCTGGATATCTTTCTTGATTACGGTGATGAGGTCATTGCTTTTGCTCCGTTTTTTGGTGAATACAGGAATTACGTTATTACGGCGGGCGGTATATTGAAGGCTGTACCGGCAGATACGAAGACCTTCCAGATCAATATTGATGCACTGGATGAAGTGATTACAGAGAAGACAAAGCTGATCATTGTCAATAACCCGAACAATCCGACAGGTGTCATTTATTCCGGTGAGACACTGGACAAGCTGCAGGCTGCTCTGGAGAAAGCAGAGGCAAGAATCGGACATCCGCTGTATGTAATTTCCGATGAGCCATACAGAGAGCTGGTCTACGATGACAATGTGCTTCCGTTTATGCCGGATCATATCAGGAACTGCCTGATCGTTTATTCATTCAGCAAGTCCCTGTCTCTTCCGGGCGAACGTATCGGTTATATCGCCATTTCACCGAAGATGGATTATTATGAGGAAGTGAAGGCGGGGCTTGTGGTGACCAACCGTGTCGGCAGTGTGAATGCGCCGTCATTGATGCAGCTGGTTATTAAGGAGTGTCTAAACGAGCGCCCTCAGATCAAAATCTATGATCAGAACAGAAAAATGCTTTATGAGAAGCTGACTTCCCTTGGATTTGAATGTCTGAGACCGCAGGGGGCCTTTTATCTGTTTGTTAAGTCACCGATTGATGATTATGAAGCTTTTGTCAATGAGGGCAAGAAACAGCATATTCTTATGGTGGATGCATCAAGCTTTGGCTGTCCGGGCTATGTGCGTCTGGCTTATTGTGTATCCCCTGAGATGATCCAACGTTCCTTCCCGGCTTTTGAAAGACTGGCTGAAACATGCCGAGCTCTGAAAGGATGAGATCAATGAAAGCGTGGCAGGATAAAATACGTTCTGTTGTTCCCTATACACCGGGGGAGCAGCCGAACAGGCAGAATATGATCAAGTTAAATACAAATGAAAATCCATATCCGCCTGCACCGGGAGTCCGTCAGGCGCTGGACAGCTTTGATGAAGACAGATTGCGTCTTTATCCGGATCCGACAGCAGGACTGCTGGTCAATACACTGGCAGATTACTATGGCGTGGGGAAGGATCAGGTATTTGTAGGTGTGGGTTCCGATGATGTGCTGGCTGTGGCCTTCATGACATTTTTTAATTCCGATAAACCGATTTTCTTCCCGGATATCACCTATTCTTTTTATCCGGTATGGGCAGATCTGTTCAGAGTTCCTTATGAGAAGAAGGCATTGACAGAGGATTTTGCCATTCGCCCGGAGGATTACTATCCGGCCAATGGCGGTGTCATTTTCCCGAATCCCAATGCGCCGACCTCCCGTTATGAGGAATTATCAGTCATAGAAGATATACTGGAACACAATCAGGACGTCATCGTCATCGTCGATGAAGCTTATATTGACTTTGCCGGTGAGAGCGCGCTGAAGCTTCTGGAACGATATGAAAATCTTCTGGTGGTACAGACTTTTTCAAAATCCAGGTCTATGGCAGGCATGAGAATCGGTTTTGCCATAGGTCATCCGGATCTGATCAGGGCTATGAATGATGTGAAATATTCCTTCAACTCCTATACCATGAATCAGACTGCTCTTGTTCTGGGGGCGGAGGCTGTAAAGGATGAAGTATATTTTAAAGAGTGTGTGAATAAGATTATCAACACAAGAGAGCGGGCAAAAGCGGAATTCTCATCTCTGGGATTTACCTATCCGGAACCGGGTGCCAACTTCATCTTCGTCACACACCCGGAATATCCGGCACAGGAACTCTTCGCGGCACTGCGGGCACAGGACATCTATGTCCGATACTTCAATCAGCCACGCATCGACAACTACCTGAGAGTCACCATCGGAACCGATGAACAGATGACAGCTCTATTTAACTTTTTACGAGAGTACATGAGATAGTTATGAATTATGAATAGAATGTTCAGCCCTGCAGTTGTGAGGTCGGCTGGATACGGCAGATTTCCATCTTCAAACCGTTCGAAAAACGCCGGTACTTGACTTTTTGGAATGCAATGAACAAAAAGTCGTAGTATCCGCTGCGTTTTTCGCCGAACGGGAGTGTGTTTGAAGATAGAAACTGGCGGATTCAGGCGTCAAAGATCAGATGGCTGAACAGCGGAAGGAGTACAGCATGGCACAGAAAACAGTTTCAGTTTCAGTGCGCCGTCTGGTGGAGTTTATTCTCCGGACGGGTGATATTGATACAGTTTCAGGCACTTTTGCTGAAATGGATGCCATGCAGCAGGGGGGCCGGATGCACCGGAAGCTTCAGAAGGAGGCGGGGCCGTCTTATAAAGCGGAGGTCACGCTGAAACATACAACTGTTATCGATGAGGTTCTGACCATCACTGTAGAAGGACGCACGGATGGTGTTATTACTGAGTCAGAGATGGCTGCTGATGAAATGGGTGTGCTGTCCATGAGGGAAGTGGTGACCATTGATGAAATTAAAGGAACCTACAGAGATCTGAGGCATATCACGGAGCCTGTGTCTGTTCATCTGGCACAGGCCATGTGTTATGCCTATTTTTATGCGGTACAGGAGGATCTTCCGGATATTCAGATACAGATGACCTATGTGAATCTGGAATCAGGAAAGATCAAGCGTTTTATGGAGAAGAAAGACAGGGAGGAGCTGGAGGTCTGGTATACGGAGCTGATTGATAAATTTGCTGTGTGGGCCAGATGGAAGCTGGCCTGGGACGAGAAAAGAACAACAAGCATCGGAGAATGCAGGTTTCCTTTTGAATACAGAGACAGCCAGCGCAAGCTCATATCAGGTATTTATCAGACCATCGTCCGTCACCGGCGTCTTTTTGTGGAAGCACCCACAGGCACCGGGAAGACTATCGCTGCCATTTATCCGTCGGTAAAGGCCATGGGCAATGGACTGGCGGAACGGATATTCTATCTGACAGCAAAGACCATTGCCAGGACTGTGGCGGAAGATACATTTTCCCTGCTTCAGGACAGGGGCCTTGACATGAAAGTCATTACGCTGACAGCCAAGGATAAAATCTGCATTTTTGATGAGGCGGCATGCAGCCCGGAATTATGTCCGAGGGCAAAAGGACATTATGACAGGGTGAATGAGGCGTTATTTGATCTGATTACCCATGAAGACCGGCTGACGAGGGAATGCCTGACAGAATATGCCGCGAAACATAATGTCTGTCCCTTTGAATTTCAGCTGGATGCGGCTTTGCTGGCTGATGCCGTTATATGTGATTATAATTATGTCTTTGATCCGGATGTTGCCCTGAAACGTTTTTTCAGTGACAGGAGCGGCGATTATCTTTTCCTGGTCGATGAAGCTCATAATCTGGTGGATCGGGCACGGGAGATGTACAGTGCTGTTCTGATGCTGGAGAGCTTTGAAAAAATAATGGTGAAAATCCGGGGAGCGGACAGGAAGCTGACAGGACATCTGGAGCGATGCATACGTTCTATGAGGACCATTCGGGATGAATCGGAGGCTGCCTGTGAACTGCTGAATAATATTGGCAGTCTGGTCGTCTGTCTGACAAAGCTGACAGAGGTACTGGAGGAAGAACTGAAATCAGAAATGCATCCGGATATGAGAGATATGCTGATGGACATGTATTTCGATGTACGGAGATTCGTCAATACATTTGACCGGTCTGACGACAGATATCTGATCTATGCGCTGAGGGCGGAGGGATCTTTTAATATAAAGATTTTCTGTGTGGACCCGTCGAAGGATCTGGGAGAGCGGCTGTCTCAGGGGTGCGGAACTGTTTTTTTCTCCGCCACATTGCTGCCCGTACAATATTATAAGGAAATGCTCAGTGATACGGCGGAGAAGGACTATGATCTGTACGTGGATTCTCCTTTTGATCAGAACAACCGTCTGCTGGTGGCGGCAGGGGATGTGAGCAGCCGCTACAGCCGGAGAGGACCGAAGGAATATGAGAAAATGGCAGCCTATATCAGGGATATTATCAGGGGCAAACATGGGAACTATCTGGTGTTTTTCCCTTCTTATCAGCTGATGAAAGATGTATTTGATGTTTTTACGGAAATGGAGCTTGTTAAAGCGGGTCATGGCCTGCATATTGTGATGCAGGAATCGGAAATGGGGGAAGATGCCCGTCAGGCATTTCTCAGAGAGTTTCAGTCGGATCCCCAGAAGTCTGTGATAGGCTTCTGTGTGATGGGCGGTATTTTTTCGGAAGGTATCGATCTGAAGGAAGATCGGCTTATCGGGGCAATTATTGTTGGAACGGGGCTTCCTCAGGTGGGTTACGAAAGGGAACTGTTAAGCAGGTATTTTAATGATAAATGCGGACAGGGGTTTGAATATGCTTATCTGTATCCGGGAATGAATAAAGTGCTGCAGGCCGGAGGCAGGGTTATCAGAACTGAAAAGGACAGAGGTGTTATTGCACTTCTTGATGAAAGGTTCAATTATCAGCAATACCGAAAAATCTTTCCGCGGGAGTGGCAGGACTGCAGCAGGACAAGTTTGACGATGATTGCGGATCAGGTGGAGGATTTCTGGACAGAACAATCATGAAATTTGTTATCAAACACTGGAGGAGCTAAATAGTAACGTAAAATATTCTTCTCTGTAGTCAAAGATTGTAGCTGTTGAATAAAAATGAAAAAATACGAGATTCGCAGTTGCAACGAGAATGGAATATTGTTAAAATATTGTTAATCATTCGGAAGCGTGGATGGTTGAGTAAAATAAGGAGGATTTAGTATGACAATAACAATCTGCATCGGGAGCTCATGTCATTTAAAGGGATCAAGAACGATTATTCAGAAACTGGGAGAGCTGATTGCAGCCCGTCAGTTAAACGATAAAATTGAATTAAACGGTTCATTTTGTATGGGTGAATGTGCAAATGGAGTTTGTGTAAAAATTAACGAGGAGCTGTTTGGCGTTTCACCTGATTCGGTAGAATCATTTTTTGAGACAGAAGTACTCAGGAGGCTGTAAACGTGGGCGTCATAGGGTTTAAAAAGGCGAAATGCAAGGATTGCTATAAATGTGTCCGCCTTTGTGCTGTAAAAGCCATACGAATCAAAGATGAGCATGCTCAGTTCAGGGCCAGTGAATGTGTAGAATGTGGGCAGTGTCTGGAATCATGCCCGCAGAATGCCATTACTTTTATCAGGGATATCCAGAAGATTAAAACCATGATAGCGAATGGGGAGACAACGGTGGTATCGCTGGCTCCGGCTTATCTGGGTGTGTTTGGAGATGCAGAGCCGGATCAGATGGCAGCGGCCCTTCATCAGCTTGGTTTTACATATGTGCATGAGACAGCTGAGGCTGCGGGTTATGTAACGCAGGCTTATATGAATTACTGTGATAAGTCGGACAAAGATGCTGTATTGCTGACATCATCCTGTTCAGCCATTAATAACCTGATTGAAAAATATCATCCGGATATGATTCCTTATCTGATGCCTGTTGTAACACCGGCCATTGCCCATGCGAGAATGCTGCGTGCGAAATACGGGCCGGATGTAAAAATCATTTATATCAGTCCCTGTGTAGCAGATGGCGGCGATGCACTGAGAAATTCAAGGATAGAGGGGCTTATTGATGCCGTGTTGGATTTTGCTACACTGAGAGACTGGCTGAGAGGACTTGGCATCAAGATTCCGGAATGTCCGAAGAGCCATATGGACAGTCTGGATCCGAAGGTAATGCGGCTTTATGCAGTCAGCGGCGGTGTTTTGTCAGCTATTAAAGCTTCAAAAGGGCGGAAATACAAGCATAAAAGGCTGTATGTCAGTGGCATTGGACCATGTGAGGAGCTTTTTGAATGTATTCGCAATGGAGAAATCAAAAATTGTGTCATAGAACTGAATTCCTGTGTGGGGGGATGCATCAATGGACCGATGACCGGCGGCAGAAAGCGTGATCGCTTCAGGGCTAAGATCAGCGTCAGTCAGAAGGTGGATGAACATGACGCACCGGAGCTGCCTCCATTGCCGGCGAACATTGACCTGAGCAGAGAATTTGCCAACAGATGCAGGGAGAAAAGGGCTCCGTCTGATGAACAGATCCGGGCGATTCTGACGCAGATCGGCAAGGATTCACCGGAAAAAGAGTTGAACTGCGGCGCATGCGGATTCAGAACCTGTCGTGACAAAGCAATAGCGGCTTATAGGGGCAAGACAGAATTGACCATGTGTATACCATATATGTATGAGCAGGCCAAGGGAATGTCTGATGTCATCCTGTCGGTTATGCCTAATATGATCATTGTAGTGGACAGGGATTATAATATCTGCGAATTTAATAATGCAGCGGAGGTTGCCTTTGGTATTTCTCAGACAGAAGCTATGGGGCGTCCGGCTTCCAGGATCATTCCGACGGAGTATTTTGAAAAAGTTTTTGAGGAAAAAAGAAGTTTGATCGACCTGCGTGTGGATTATGATCAATATCATATTAAGACGATGCAGAATATAATTTATATGCGGGATCAGGAAAAGGTACTTGTTATCATGCGTGATATAACGGATGGCGTGCGAAAACAGGAACAGTTGAAACGCGTGAAGCTTGACACGGTGGCCATGGCCCAGAATGTTATAAACAGGCAAATGATGGTGGCGCAGGAAATTGCCGGGCTTTTAGGAGAAACGACAGCAGAGACAAAATCAACACTGCGTAAGTTAAGGGATATGCTGATGGATGGCGATGAGGATATGAAAGTATGAATGTAAGTCTGGATATCTGCAATAAAAGTCTGAACAAAAAGGAAGAAGAACTTTGCGGAGATACAGTCGAGGTGATTAAGACCGCAGATGCAGAAATTGTGATACTGTCGGATGGTATGGGAAGCGGTGTCAAAGCCAATATTCTGTCGACATTGACAACGAAAATCCTTGGAACAATGCTGAAGAACGGTGAGACCATCGAAGATTGTGTAGAAACGATTGCCATGACGCTGCCTATCTGCAAGGTTCGCCAGGTTGCCTATTCCACATTTGCGATTCTTCAGCTTTTCAGAGATGGCCATGCGTATCTTGTTGAATACGATACACCGGCCTGTATTGTGATTCGTGATGGTAAAAAACTGGAATTGCCTTATACTGAAAGAGAGGTTGCAGGGAAAGCTATCAGAGAATACCGTCTGGATATACAGGAAGATGATTATTTCATTATGATGAGTGATGGTGTGACGCATGCGGGTGTTGGCGGTATGTATGGTTTTGGCTGGGGCCGTACACGGGTCGGAGAATTTATTCAGGACCAGTTTAAAAAAGAGAAAATGACGGCGGCGCGGCTGGCGGCAGCTGTGATCAATGAATGCAGTTATCTCTATCATCAGCGTCCCGGAGATGATACAACCGTCGTTGTTGCAGGTGTAACAGTACGGAAGGATCTGAATATTTTTACAGGTCCTCCGACCAGGAGCGAGGATGATGAAGTGCTGATGCGTGATTTTATGGGGTCTCCGGGACTTCATGTTGTCAGCGGCGGCACCAGTGCGACCATCGCTTCCAGAATATTAAAGAAGAAAATTGTTGCCTCTCTTATTTATACAGATCCGGATATTCCGCCAACGGCAGAAATTGAGGGGTTGGATCTGGTAACAGAAGGGGTGCTGACATTGAATCGGACGGTCAATCTGCTGCAGGCTTATAATAAAGGACAGCAGGATGAAAAGTTTTTTAAGATACTCGATGAAAGCAATGGCGCGTCACAGCTGGCCAGGCTCATTATTGAGAACAGCACCCATATCCATTTATTTGTGGGTGAGGCCATGAATCCGGCTCATCAGGCAGCGGGACTTCCATTTGATCTGAGTATCCGTATGCGGCTGGTGGACAGGATGATAGAAGAAGGTAGGAAGATGGGGAAAATAGTCAGTGTTAAATATTATTGAGGATGATGAGTATGAAGAGAACATTTGTTACTGATATTAATAAAATCAAATATGAAGTTAATACCGAGGTCGCCCGTCTGGCCTTTGCCGGAGAGCTTGACGAGAAAGCGAATGAAATTCCGTATAAGCTGATTCCGGGACGTTCGGCACAGTATAGATGCTGTGTCTACAAGGAAAGGGAAATCATCAGGGAACGTGTACAGCTGGCCATGGGACGTGCTGCTGTTCCAAGCAGAAAACAGAAGAATATTGTACAGGTTATTGAAGCGGCATGTGAAGGCTGTCCAATCAATCGTTTTAATGTAACGAATAACTGTCAGATGTGTATGGCAAAAAAATGCCTTGGTGCATGTAATTTCGGTGCTATTAAGTTTGAAGGCGGTCATGCGGTTATCGATCACAAGAAATGTAAGGAATGTGGTAAATGTGCAGAGGCATGCCCGTACAATGCCATTGCGGATCTGATGCGTCCATGCAAGAGAAGCTGCCCGGTGGATGCCATTACTATGGATGAGGATAATATTGTAGATATTAACGATGAAAAATGTATTAACTGTGGTCAGTGTGTGATTAACTGTCCATTTGGTGCTCTGTCCGACCGTTCCTTTATGGTGGATATTATTAAACTGATCAACAGCGGTGCCAGTGTTTATGCCATGGTGGCACCGGCCATTGAGGGTCAGTTCGGCGCCGATGTCAGCGTGGGTATGATCCGCGAGGCTATCATCAAGCTTGGATTTAAGGACATGTATGAGGTTTCCCTCGGTGCGGATTTTGTATCCAAGCATGAGGGCGAAGAACTGATCGAGCATTATGAAGCGGGCGAGAAGATGACCACATCCTGCTGTCCTGCTTTTGTATCCCTGATCAAGAAGCATTTCCCACAGGTGCTGAAAAATATGTCAACTACCGTATCTCCGATGACAGCAACAGGGCGTATCATTAAGGCGATGTATCCTGATGCCATCTGCGTCTTCATCGGACCGTGTATTGCCAAGAAATCCGAGGTCATTGATTCTATCACTTTCGGCGGCGCTGATTATGCCATGACCTATGAAGAACTGGCCAGTATGTTTGAGGCCAGGGATATTGATCCGGCTGACTGTACAGAAGATCTGCAGCAGGGCAGCAAGTACGGTAAACAATATTCAATCTCCGGCGGTGTAACAGCAGCTGTACTGCAGACTTTTAAGGAGGCCAATAAGGAAGTTGACCTCAAGGTAAAGACCTGCAGTGGCGCGCTTGAGTGTAAGAAGGCACTTATGATGCTGAAGGTTGGTAAGCTGCCGGAAGACTTCATTGAGGGTATGGCCTGTGTGGGCGGCTGTGTCAATGGACCGGCCATGATTAATAAAGAAAGAACCTTTATGAAGGATAGAAATGCCCAGATCGCCAAAGCGGATGACAGAGGTGTGCTGGAGAATGTGGCTCAGTATGATGAACTCAACATCGATATGGTCAGAACAAAACAATAATAAAATATAATCATAAAGTCTTCTGAAACATGCTCATCGCAAATCGTTTCAGAAGACTTTATTGCGTACCTGTAAAATTGACACAATCGGATAGATTATCGACCTATCTTTTTTCAATAGGAATTCTTATAATGATAACAAAGGGGGAGACTGTATGCTGAGAATGGAGATTGCGCTTTTTATGGTTCTGGCCTTTGTTGCTTGTGTATATTTTTCGGCCGGGCGAAAAAGCACGCCGCTGCACAGAACATTTTCTGTCTTGCTGGCCGTTGTGCTGACCCATCTGGTGCTGGACGGCGTCACTGTATACACAGTGCATCATTTGGAGACTGTACCGAGGTTTTTGAACGATGCTGTTCACAGACTGTTTCTGGGCAGCATGGTGCTGGTGATCTATCTGTTTTATCAATATATCGCCATTTTGGTGGAGGAGGAGACCGGAAAGCCTCGGCGACTGGATCTGGCTGCCAGAATCTTTCTTGCTGTGGCGGAGCTGGGCAATTTCCTGCTGCCAATCTCCTACACGGTGACTACAGAGGGAAACTATTCCTCCGGGTTATACATGCTGGTACCCTATGGGGGTGTCGCTTTCTATCTGCTGCTGTGCGCCGGACTTTTGGCCGTAAACTGG
>JAEDGN010000150.1 GCA_016297495.1 Coprococcus sp. | reverse complement strand
CGCACGTCCGGATTCTGTGAGGGGCGTGCTCAGTAATGGGTGCGTCTACTCGACCAATAAAATATTTATAAACAAATAAATTCGTATTTACAAATATTGAAGAAAGTGTTATACTTTTAGAAAGTTTTAAGTTTATCCTGCAAGGAGATAAGACTCCACAGCTATAGATGGCGGGTATGACAAATTAGCCTTGGTGGGGGTCCAATCTCCTTGCAGCAAGAACGCTGAGTCGTGCTTGGAAGCAATGTGACAGGTGAAAGGAAAAGCAGGAGAATGAAGACGGTAAGTGACAGGATATTTGATTTACTGAAAGAGAGAAAGATGACACAGAAAGAATTTGCCCAGAGAACCGGGATTGCAGAGAGTTCGATCAGTGACTGGAAAAAGAAAAGAACGAATCCGGTATCGGATAAGATATTGATCATTTGTGAAGTATTAGGCGTATCACCCTATGAGCTGTTATCAGGAGCGGAGCATACCGGAAGCAGAAGCAGGGAACACGACACGTATGTGATCAGTAAGGGAACGGATGTTGGTATGTTGGTTGAGTCTTATCAGAAGCTGGATTCAAACCTGCAAAAGCGTTTATTGGGATACTTGGAGGCATTAAAAGAGTTGCAATAAAATTTTCATCAAAAAATACGTATAAACGGAATAATTATGAAATAAGAGGTGCTGCATATAGGAAGAAAACAAAGAGAATGGTATCCGGGAGCGATATATCATCTGATGGAAAGAGGGATACGCCGGCAGGAGATCTTTAAAGAGGAGATGGATTATCAGATGTTTCTGGCGATATTGAAAAAAGTGGTGGAAAGTTATGAAGCAACGGTACACGCATATTGCCTGATGACAAACCATATACATCTCCTGTTGGAAACAAACGTAAGCGAAATAGGACGGATCATGCAAAAAATAGCAGGAGATTACGCAAGGACCTACAATAGGAAATATGGTTATAGAGGGCATCTGTTTGAAGATAGATATAAATCCTGTCTTGTAAAGGATGATGCTTATTTTTTGCAGACCAGCCGCTACATTCATCTGAATCCTGTAAAAGCCCGCATGGCAGCACATCCGGAGGATTACAGGTGGAGCAGTTACCGTACAGTGCTTGGCATGTCAGATGACAGGATCACGGTAAGGGAAAAGACATTGGGATATTTTAAAGGAAAAAGTGTCCATAGGTACAGGGATTTCGTAGAGGATATCGGCCACAAATACACTGTTACGGAGTCCGAGATACATAAAGAAATTGAGGAGGATGAAATATGGCTACCGTGGTAAAAAGTTTTTCAATCCAGGGAATAGATGCATATCCTGTAGATATTGAGATTAAGATAATGGAAGGCCAGCCGATGATAACAATTATCGGGCTGGGTGATCAGGCGGTAAAAGAGGCTGCAGAACGTATCCAGTCAGCGATCGATGAGAGTGGGTATGAATTCCCGAAAAAGAAAGTGATCATCAGTCTGGCTCCTTCTGATAAAAAGAAGTGCGGCTCACATTTTGATCTGGCGATGGCTGTTGGGGTGCTGAAGCAGGCGGAGCTGATAGATGCAAAGAATCTTCTCCAGTATGGGCTGATCGGAGAACTTTCCTTAGACGGAAGATTAAGACCCAGCAGAGGGATCCTGCCAATGATCATTGCAGCAAAGAAACATGGATATAAAAGTGTGATTGTTCCCAGGGGAAATATGGTGGAAGCCAGACTGGTACAGGGGATCCAGATATTAGGGTTTGAAACTCTTTTGGATGTATTGCGTTATCTGGAAGGGAAAAAGACATGCGAAAGTGCAGTTCTGGAAGAAGAAAATGCGATCTGGCAGGAAAATCTGTTGGATTTTGCAGATGTTAAGGGACAGGATGAAGTCATCGATGCGGTGACACTGGCAGCAGCGGGGGGACATAATATGCTGATGATCGGAGAACCCGGATGTGGGAAAACCATGATAGCCCAAAGGATACCAACGATACTTCCGCAGATGACAGAGGAAGAATGTCTGGAGATCACCAAGATATATAGTATATCGGGACTTCTTCCTAACGGACATGCGCTAATGAAACAGCGCCCGTTCCGTGCCCCGCACCATAATGCCTCATTAAATGCCCTGATCGGGGGAGGGGTAAATGCCATGCCTGGTGAGGTCTCGCTGGCCCATAATGGAGTGCTGTTTCTGGATGAACTTGCCGAGTTTTCAAGACGTACATTAGATGCTCTCCGCCAACCTGTAGAAGATAAAAAAGTCTCCATTTCACGTGTCAATGGTACCAATACCTTCCCTTCTAATTTCATGTTTGTTGCCGCAATGAATCCATGCCCTTGTGGCTATTATCCCAGTTCCAGATGCAGATGTACAGATTATGAAATAATCAAATACAGGGGAAAAATATCCGGTCCCATCATGGATCGGATCGATATCCAGAAAGAAGTCCATCCGGTCGATTATTTCAGTTTAAACGAG
>JAEDGN010000149.1 GCA_016297495.1 Coprococcus sp. | reverse complement strand
TCCATAAGAAAAAAATTCAGACCAGAAATTAATATGGATTCCGGTCTGAATATAGTTTCGCAACTCTTTTTTTAAGTTTAATATGTAATCGGGGTCCGGAACAACGCACTCAAAAGACAGTCTGTCAAAAACAGAAGAAGAAGGACCCGACATGCGGAATGAATAGTTTTCTGATCCACTTTCCCCATCATGCACTCTGCTGCCGGTTCCAGCAGATAGTGGAACACCAGGCCCATAACGGCAAAGCTTACCACGCTGCGCAGACAAACGATTCCGTCAATATTCATAAACAGTTCCCGATAATCCCATAGCCGCATACCAAAAAGATGGATCCCGGCAAAACCGATGATGTACTCAATAACACCTGTGACCACAGCACAGAGAAAAAACAGCAATACCGGATTTTTCTTCAGCAGTTTCATAGCATAGATTCCCAGCGCTCCGATTCCATAGATGGGAAGCCACGGGCCATATAAAATACCTCTATTCCGCAGCAGTCCTTCTGTAACCCAATAAAAAATCTCCTCGTAAATCCACCCCATCAGGCAGCCGGTCAGGAAGATCAGGAACAGGTAACACAGGCGGTTTATTCTCTCTTTCTTGTTTTCCATTGCTGCAGCCATGATCATAAGCACATTCTTCCTCTCTCAAATCTTTAACTTCATTGATCTTATAGTATTATTATAGAGTTGCCTTGTTCTTTTCGATAGGCACTTTTTATAGGTCAATGTGCTTATTTTTCAGATATCTTTACAAACCGGCTGTTTTCTTAAAATACAACAACCAGCAGCATTTTGAACTGCTCCTGCCCGTAAACGGCATGGGGATGTCTGGCAGGCATGACGATGGACTGTCCCTCACGCAGTTCGTATTCCTGTCCATCGATGGTAATTCTGCCAACACCGTCCAGACAGGTTACAAACGCATCTCCGCCGGATTCATGGGTACTGATTTCTTCTCCTTTGTCAAACGAGAACAAAGTCACACTCAGATGCTCATTCTGTGCCAGTGTTTTGCTGACCACCTGGCCTTTCTGATATGTCACCTGATCTTTTAAGACCAGTACTTCCGCTTTATCAATATTTTTCATACCCTTCATGATACATCCCTCCTGTTAATCCAGAATCCTTCCGTCTATGGAAATAGTAACGACCTGCCATGGAATAAATTTCCCGCTGTTCTGCAGGGCTTTCCTGGCCGCCATCTCCAGACTACCGCAGCATGGCACCTCCATTCGCAGTACTGTCACACTGTGAATGTCATTACCAGCAATAATCTGCGTCAATTTTTCACTGTAATCAACTGCGTCCAGCTTCGGACAACCAATCAGCGTAATCTTGCCCCGCATGAATTCCTGATGGACATTGGCATAGGCATAAGCCGTACAGTCCGCCGCAATCAGCAGTTTTGCACCGTTGAAATAAGGTGCATGGACCGGAACAAGTTTGATCTGACACGGCCACTGGGCAAGCTGAGAGGTTTGCTTTTCCTCATGTTTCTTCTTATTCTCCAGCACTGCCTGTTCATCATAAGGAGCCGCTTCACGCTCCACGAAGGTAATAGCTCCGGTCGGACACTGCGGCAGACAATCCCCCAGCCCATCACAGTAATCATCCCGAAGCAGCTTTGCCTTGCCCTCCACCATACCAATGGCACTTTCATGACAGGCGCTTGCACATGCACCACAGCCGTTACATTTATCTTCATCAATTTGAATAATTCTTCTGATCATTTTTTCTCCTCCTTGCGTTTATGATTGAATTATACTATAATTGCTTCATCAGTTCGGTGGTTATAACCACGAAAGGAGCTTGTATGAAAAAAATTTTTTCGCCTTTATTCCACGGAATCAGTGATGAAGAATGGCAGGAGATGCAGTCTGTGCACTGCATGCGAAAGACATCCTTTGAAAAAAATGCTGTTATTTTTCATGTCGGCACCGTTGTGTCTGAAATCGGTATTGTTATACAGGGAAGCGTCCATATTGAAAGCAATGACTTCCAGGGGAACCGCAGCATACTGAGCAATGTTTCCGTTGGACAGATTTTTGCTGAAACCTATGCCCTTTGTCACGAACCCATGATGGTGGATGTGGTAGCTGACGAAAACTGTGAGATTCTCTTTATGAATCTGAACATCCTGATAAATGAGCGGTATTCAAAATGTTCCTGGCAGCATAAATTTATGAAAAACATTCTCAATGCTTCTGTGCAGAAAAATCTGGTGCTTTCAAACCGGATCTTCTGTACCACACCCAAATCAGCCCGCGCCCGGATCCTGACCTATCTGTCCTATCAGTCTGTGAAAGAAGGACATACCACATTCGAAATACCATTTAACCGTCAGCAGATGGCCGATTATCTGAATCTAGACCGCAGCGCTCTTTCCAAAGAGCTGGGCCGTATGCGCGATGAAGGAATTCTTGAATTTCATAAGAATCAGTTTACCTTAAAGCATACTGTTTCGTAATTTTCAT
>JAEDGN010000014.1 GCA_016297495.1 Coprococcus sp. | reverse complement strand
CAAAATATTTTTCTTTTTCATGGTATATCCAGTCCGTCAGTTCAAGAATCAGACATCCTCTGTAAACACCATAATATCCTGCCGCCTGCTGCAGTGTTTCAACAAGATACCGTATTTCCGTATATCTGATGTCACTGGCCGGACAATATCCCATCTTAAAATATGTCACTTTATTGCGTCCTGTAAAATGAATCAGATTTTCAGACTCCAGCTTTTCACATATCAGCTCTGCTGTATTTTCCAACTCAGAAAATGTCGTACCCAAAATAAAAGGACTTGCCAGAAGACTGTAAACTTCTTCAGTATCGTCATGAAACTGCGTCAATAACCGGCTCCACTCACTCATCACATCAAGAACAGACTTCTGAGATTTTACTGCTTCCATAAATGACCCCTTTCGATAAAAACGCATCTTATAAAACATTAATCAACTTTTATATTAATTATACTCAGGACATTTATTATTTTTTTAGGAAAAAGATAAAATCATGCCTACCTGATAAGCCATGCTTCCGAAACGTTTACAGAATATAAAAAAACGGCGTATGTATCTCTACATACGCCACTCTATACAGCCGCCAGCGGTTCTATCAGGAACCGCCCGTCCTCATCGACAATACAGCTCATTGACTCAAAACCACCCGTCAGAAATTCAATTTTGCAGTCATCTCCCTGGAAGCTGCATTTTACCTGGCAATTCAACCCCTGAATGGCTCTGAGAAACTCTTTGTCCATCCGGCTCACAGCACGCAGCACTCTTTCCTCACATTCATACTGCTTTTGTTTTGGCATTTCCACATAATGGAGATACAGTCGTTCCTCTTCATAGGCACTGCCAAAAGTACATTTGTGAAAAAAACTGCCGCCCATCATATAAATAATGTAGCATACTGCAAACTGCTTATTATAACTTTTTCCATTTGATGTCTTCATACTTATCATTTCCTTTCTTAAAACAATACAATATTCATCATTTTCTGAAACTTTGCCGCCTTGAAAACTGCCGGGGACTGTACCGTGCAGTGTTACGGCTTATTTAATTTTTTCTGTAGATGCTGATAAGCTGCCGACACCAAAAAAAGAATCGGCTGATCTTATCAGAGGGCAGAATAAGACCTTAGTCTTACCCAGTACCATCCTCGTCTAATAAAATCAACCGATTCTTTCTAAAATATATCGAGCTAACAGCGGGAATCGAACCCGCGACCTACGCATTACGAGTGCGTCGCTCTACCGACTGAGCCATGTTAGCCTGCTTTGTCTATTATATCATTATTTTAAAAAATAGCAACCACTATTTTTTAAATTTTCTCTACAAATCTCATCTAAAATTCATGTCCGCATGCTCTGCTTCTCCGGCAATATGCCTTTCAATATCTTCCCTGTCCCGGTAAAATCCTCTTTTCTTCTTTGTCTCTTCTGCATATAATTCCGGCATATCCATCATGGCTGTAAACAGACAGAACATGCTGTAGGCCTCTCCATCCTCCTGAATATCATCAAACAGATCCTGTTCTTCCGGCATCAGCCGTTCACCTTTATCCAGCTTCTCAGCCAGCGCATAGATATCATCTATGATACGTTCCTCCAACATCTGTAAAAATCTCCTCTCCAATATTCAGACACCTGATTTTTTCTGAAAATGATACTCAGCCATCTGAATCAGTTCAACATCATGACTCCTGTAAATCATTTCACCCGTTTTCTTTATGGCCTTTTCATGCATTCTGGCCACCCAGTTCTTTGCATTCTGCTGAGTAAATTCATTCGTCAGGACGATCTCTCCCATAGTTTCCGGACGATCCTTATAAGGCTCTGCCAGCCTTTTCAGATATTCCGGTCCCCACTTTATACGGACAGCCCGCATTGTACTGTTAAACAGTTTTACAAAGCCATCTGACAGTTCATTCATCGTCCTGCTCTGCATCTGTTCCCACGCCCAGGTATCAGCCGAGTTGCAGCCCGTCTGACCCAGAATAACAGACAGTATCTTCGAATAACACCAGAATATAATATGAAAAGGATTGGTACTGGATTGTACACCTGCATCCACATAATGCTGAATAAAACGCTCTTCAGCAGACAATTCCCGGTCTGACAGATCATGCACAGGCCGGACAAGCACCCATCCGCCTGAACCGGTTCTTTTTCTGTTACCATCACCTTTATCCGCTGCATACAAAGGATTGTTCAGATTCTTTATCTCTCTGATCATATAATCCAGTGCTTTGTGCCGGTAGATTCCCCTGCAGTAATCCGCAAACATGCACTCCGGATTATTCTCCAGCATACGTCTGTATCCAATAAATACCTTTTCATTATACACTGCCGCATGGGTTTCAGAAATTATCTCATTAATAAATGCCGTATTGTTTTCAAATGGTGTATTTTGAAGAATGGCTTCAACAGCCGGATATGAATACTGATCAAGTGCTTTCAGCAATTCCTGCCACTGTTCTTCCTTTCCTCTGAAATCCGGCGAGACTTCCTCATATAACTTCTGGATCTGCTGTTTTTTCTCTCTCCTTTTCCGCCGGTTTTCTTCCCGTTTTTCTTCATCCGTCACCATGGTCATTCTCCTTTTTCTTCCGTCTACAGAGGATCCTGAAGAAGAGGTCTGACTGCCCGCATAAGTTCTCCATAAGTACAGCAGCCGCTGGTTCCCAGCAGTTCCGTCTCCCGACGGATGACTCTGTATTTTCCTTTATTCCTTCCTTCCTTATCCATTATACCAGTATAATATTCCAAATACCACTTTTTACTTGCTTTTATTGGGGGAACCCAGAAAATTTCCGAAAGAATATCATAATTGTCCATTGGCATGGTTGTCTGGCGCAGCTGATTCTTTGTCACCAGATAATAGCTTTTTTCCACATACCGCAGATGATGCCGGTTAAAAATACGCATCTCCCTGCATTGTGGAAAACATTCTCCGGGCATGGAGGATATAATGAAGTGAAATGGCACCAGCTCATCGATCATGACATCCTCCAGATCGGCGGTATTGTTCAGGAAAGCATCGTCGTAAACCGATGCCCCCTTCCCTGCCGCAAAGGGATATTTTCTTAAAGCCTGCAATAGCGGCAGCATAAAGAGCCATGCTTTCCTCCGCTCCGTTTCTTCGATCCGGAAACCGTTAATACGATGGGATCTGGGCCCGGCTGAAAAGTAAAACAACAAACTGCAGCCCTGAAAATTCATATAATAAAGGGTATTCCCCTCCGGCTGTTCGCCATAATAGGACTCATGATAACGCAGGCTCATGACAAAATAGGGTTTAATTATTTCATCTGCAAATTCAAGATTCCGAATGGGCTGTTCCAGTGTAACAGATTCCGAAAATGGTGTATATTTGATGATCATCTTTCCTTCCTCCTGCCTCTGTTATATCCCACACTGACCAGCTTTTTATCCAGCGCGATCCGGGCTTTTTCGATCTGGGCCAGATCAATGCCGTCTTTTCCAAAGGTCATCTTATCGGTCTCGGCAACAGCCTCTCCCTGGCCATCCCGGGCCAGCAAAAAGGCACCATAACGTTTCCCCTGAGGTTCAATCTGTATTTCGATCCGGTAAGTCTCATTCTCCTCACCGATGACCGGATGCAATGCTGTATTTATCTGTCTTTCGTGAATAACAGGCAATGTTTCCAGTTCACCCGGTGTATAACAGCTGCCCACACTGCACGGATAAAAGCTGCTGCCTCTGGTTCCATAAACAAAACTGAACATATCCGGTGATGTCTGTATATCCTGCATCAGCTTCTTCATACATTCTGAATGATCCTGCATCTGCTGCCACATACTGCCCGTTTCTCCGGGCTCCATAAACAGACACTCCTCTGTCAGCGTATCAAAGGAGAGCTGCCTGCTGGTTGTCTGATGGGTTCCCTTCCTTCCGGGCATCCAGCGGTCCCTCAAAAGCGTATTCCCTGAAAGACGGTCAATCAGATAGGGAAGCGCATACCAGAAGATTCTATTCTGTTCCGGAGGACAGGCCAGTCCTTCCACCGCATAAATGGTCCGCCCCTGACTGTCCATACTTCCGGAAAAACCGCTTCGTACCAGCACACTGCCATTCTCGTCATAAATATAATAAATATTGTGCAGGCTCTCTTCTGTCAGGAATTCCTTCAGTTCAAACTTCTGCATCATCTGGATCAGGAAAGACATTTTTTCCTCCATCACCTGATCCACGTAATCAGGCCGGAAAACCCACCGGTAATCCGTATCAAAATCCCTGGTCCGCAGCAATACATCCACTTTCATACTGCTACGCCTCCCCGTCGTCTTCCAGATGATCCTGATGCCGCTGAACTTTATTTCTTACGCCTGTCTGCCTGATCAGACTGTTGATATGCCGGCCAAGTTCCATAATATTTCTGTCTTTATCCTCAATCTCACGAAGGATACCGGCCACCTTATCCTCTGGCTTTGGCATTTTCTTCCATACTGAAAAGATATTTCCCAAAAATGTATTACTGCGTCCTTCCTCGATCAGCCGCTCCGTCAAATCTGCTTTTTCGGCATCACTGTTCCGCTTCCACTGAGACAGTATACAGGCAATGGCATACAGCATCGTTGTCTCTATATTGTAAGGCTTCGGTGATCGCCCTTCTCTCACTACAGGCCTCTGTATTTCCTTGCCTTCCGCATCGGTCATGGCACACAGCTTATAGTTGCCTTCTCCGATGGCAGATACCGGAATCACACCAAAGCTCCACCCCTTACTGATATTCCATTGCACCGAATCATAAACCCCGCCAAATGCCTGAATGGCCCGTTCTGTCAGACTGGCGAAATTATTTTTCTTCATGGATGCCGGAATTCTCTCATCATCGGTCTTTGTCAAAATAAACAGTACCGTCAGCGGCCTGCTGCCGATTTCCCTGACCAGTATCTTGAAAAAAGAATTGATCAGATCGGCCCCTGTTGCCTTCTCCCAGTCCTCTTTATTATTACCCTGACACAAAAGCAGTGCGTCCACGAAAACAAGAATGGCATCACTGGCAAGGAGCTGATTTCTTAAAACTCTGGCCTGAGGCGTTATTGCCTCACCCTTTTTCCTCGGTGCCATGCCCTTCACATCACCGCCGGCATAGTCCATAAAATCAAAATCACAGATATCTTTATTTTCTCTTTGTAATGTCAGCGGAAAAATCGTCGGCTCCAGAGTACCATCTGCAAAATCATAATTCGGTCTGCTGATCAGAGCAATATCTGCGATCTGACCGATCTGTTCAAAAGCCTGGTCCACATTACCTGAAGGCACCAGCGAAAGCCCCTGGTAACTATTCGCCATCATGGTCTGATAAACTCCGGACAAAAAGGAGGTCTTTCCCGAACCGGTACTGCCAAGCATGGTGATGCGCATACGTTTCCTGCCATCATCTTTCACATCTGACGAATGGCTATCATCATTATCTCCAACGCTGTTTTCCTTTTTTGACGGTGACGGATTATAGCCATCGTCACCGCCTTCTTCATCTTTTACAGTCTCTGATGGTCTCCGGTTTCTGCGTGTTCTCCCCAGCATGCCGGACAATGAATCTTCCCCTAAATCATCTGTATTGAATTCTTTTTCACTCATAAAGTTCCCCTTTCAGAATATCTGCCTCAATGATCTACTGTGTCAGCCATGCCACCAGAAAAAAGAGAAGTGAAAAGCCGATAAAGGTCTTTAGTATTTCCCTGATGGATGTGAGTCTGTCCCTGTCAAACTTCAGGCAGACGCCTGCAAGATATAAAACACCCGAGACAACAGCCAGCCAGAAGAGAACGATGGCAAATGTCATGACCACTCCATATTTTTCAAACATGTTTACCTCCTAATCTTCAGATAAAGCCCCGGATCCATTCCAGCATCTGTCCGGCCATTTGCGCAGCAGATGATAAAATCAACCCTCCGCCATCCACCAGATGCGCGAATATTCCCGGTAAATGCCCGGCCGCCGTTACAATAAGACCTGCTGATGCCTGCAGCAGCAGGAGCAGCTGAGACAAAATATGCAGGATATGACCGGGTATATGACCCAGCGCAGAAATCCCTGTACCTGACACCACCAGAAGAATAATCAGAAGAATCGGAAGTCCCCGCCTCATATAACCATTCAGCCCTCTCATCACAGATGCAGAGAGCGCCGGAAACATCACCACTCCCTCCTCAATATGGAAAGGGCGCCAGAAACTTCCTGTAAAAATATCTGTCATATGAAAGGCTGTCCTTGCTGCAATCGGTCCATAAAATCGCTCATAGCAGTCCCTGCAGCTGCATCCGCCGACAGGACCTTTCAATATGTAGCCATCTGTTACCGGCCGCCCGCACAGGCGGCACGGCTGGGATTTTTTCAGCTTTACCGGCTGACATTTCATCCGCATACTATTCCTCCGCTATGCCAGTCCTTCCACATCTATCATCTGACGGAGATTTCCCGATCTGTTCCGGCCCTCTGTATCCAGATAACAGATTTTGAAATCACATCTCTTTTTCAGTTGATTGAATTTCCTGATCAGTATGTCAACTGCCTCGCTGTTGGTATCCAGAGAATAATCTCCGATAATCACCAGGCGGTACATATCTTCCAGCTCGTTCGTGTATTCTGGCTCGTTCGTCTCTTTTATCGCGTCCGTCGAAGAAAACACCTCATCTTCCGGCATATAATCTTTCAGAATTTCATAACTCAAAAGCAGCGCTTCACTGATGGCATATCGTTCCACATTTTCATCCAGAGCAGCCCTGAAGCCCCGCTCATATTCAGCCAAAGGACGCGCAGCAACTTCCCCGTTGCCATAAACAAAGGCCTGTCCAAATGTAATGGCACCCACTTTTTCATAATATTCCTGAGCTCTGTACAAGGTCTCCGTCATCCGACACAGCCTCTCTTTATCTCCCTTTGCGGATTTCGCATCTTTCAACAGGCAATAGCACACATATAAAGTATCTGTTTTTATCTTTTCGTATTCCATGAAAGCCTCCTATGAAAGTGCCATCAGAAGCTGATTGCGCAGTACCGTATTATCTTTGAGTATCCGTTCTTCACCGTCTGATTGACTGATTTTCAGATAACGCGACCGAATCACCTCTTCAATATCAAATACAAAGGAGGTTCTGGATTTCACTGGACGTCCCTGATCATCCACCATCTGAAATATATATTCCGAACCGGTATAAGTCACCGGTACGAACAGCACTGCCGACCGGATCGGTGTTTCACACCAGCAGTTGGCCAGTTCCATATCCTGAGGCGGTGTATCTGTAAACAAAATCAGAACCCGCTCCCCTGCCGGTACCTTTTTCAGTTTTTCCAGAGAATATCTGACCGCCTGTCCGATATTCTCTCTTCTGTCCCTTGAACCGCCGCCAATCTCACGGGCCAGCAGCCCATCCAGTACATCCGTAGGCAATTCTGTGAAATCTTCATTTTTCCATATCTTCTTTGTTACCTCATCAGAAAAAAAGGTAATGCCAAACCGTATTCTCCCGCTTCCAAGTTTACAGGCATTCATCAAATCACGGCAAAAAATATATATTGTTGGAAGAATATCTTTCATAGATCGGGAATAATCAATGACAAAATCAATGGTTGTCGGAGAATCGATTCCCATCTTAATTTCCCGAAACCCCGCCGTTCCCCCTTCCAGCCTTGGTGAACCACCGGTACGGACACGAGGCCGCTTGTCTGAACTCAATCTTTTTTTCATCTGCTTTGGATTGGGCATAACTTCCTCCCCTTTCTATCAATAGAACACCACTTTTTCTATCTGTATCACAACATCCTGATAGATGAT
The DNA here is from genome assembly GCA_016297495.1 of Coprococcus sp. Taxonomy (GTDB): domain Bacteria; phylum Bacillota; class Clostridia; order Lachnospirales; family Lachnospiraceae; genus Coprococcus_A. The sequence continues at coordinate 38,249 of JAEDGN010000014.1, read as the reverse complement.
TTTTATGCCGCTCATCTGACTATCATCTTCGCTGTCAACTGTTTTACCATCTCGGTTTACCTGACATTCTCCGCTTAACGGTATAAAATGGAGATTATCGCCCGTATAACAAAATGAACCGATTGCTGCCTGTACAGGCCGTTCTCCGGACACAGTCCGCCCTGTCACACTGGCATGGCCAATAATATTCTTTCCGTAGGTGAGTGTCAGAACGGTATTATCGCTGACACAGAAGCTCTGCCGGCAATCCTTAAGCCCCTCACTCGTAACACAACAGTAGACATTGACAAATGGCAGCTGCCGGTCATACCCCGGCCGGCATTCCAGCCACTGGCTCATATAATAGTCCACACTCCAGTTAGGATTATAATCTTCAAGAAACTGCTGATAATCCCTGATCACGTCATCTATATCCTGATATCCGCTTTCATCGTTGCTTATGAGCTTTCTGATAATCGCTTCCAGTCCCGGACAACGTTTTTCACTGCTCATCGGTTTCAATCTATAGGCCTTTTCCGGATCATCCAGATATCTCTCATCCTCATCGAAATGTGCTCTTCCTTCCATGATCTCATACATCAGCAGTCCCACTGCATATAAATCCCACCGGTGACTGAACTGCCTGTCCGGTTCCTCCGGAAGATCCTTCCATCTGTATGCCTCCGGGTGAACATAGCCCACCGTTCCCCCCATATATAAATTATGGAAACGGATATTATTCTGTTCCACCATCATATCAAAATCAATCAGCTTCAGACGCTGCTGAGAATCATCCTCGTCATAGACACAAACCAGAATATTGGCCGGCTTCAGATCTCTGTGGACATAATAACCGACGCCGGACTGTTTTGCATAGGACCGGACTGCATACAACAGCTGGCGGATCAGATCCAGACGCCGCCTGTCGGCTTCCTTCTGATCATCCATATTCTTCAGTGATGCAATATAGCCGTCCAGTTCCTGTCCCGGAACATATTCCAGCACCACATAATCAATCTCCGTCTCTCCGCATTTATCATGTCCATCGAGAATTGTCTGCATCAAAAACGGCGATACAATACGGACTGCTGCCTGATTGGCAAGCAGCTTTTGCTCTCTTTCCAGATCAGACTCCTGCTTCTGATTTTTCTGCAGTGCACCGTTTTTTTTCTGACGAATCAGATTATCCAGTTCATGATTGGCAGTGGCCGCCTGCCTCTGCCTGACAGAAGTTTTCTTCACCGGTTCATCCGTGCCGCTGAAATCCCCTACGTATTTCACCATATACCGGCGCTCCGGGCAGTGATATCTGCAGCCCTGACAGTAAGTTTTCCCCTCCATACTGTCTTTTTTCCTGTAGTAACCGTCACATACCGGCCTTGCCGCCCCCATATATTTCAGTGGATTCCCATTGACCGTATGGGCATCTTCCGTAAACATCAGATATTTAAACCCGTCCAGTTCCTCCGGTGTGCGGATTGTCAAAATATCTCCTTTTTTATACATCCCCGGATTCCTCCTCTGTATCCTGCTCATTGACCGTATTATCTTCAAATAACATATTGTAAATATCGATCAGATCACCAAACAGCGTTGCACCATAGCTGCTCTCACCCTTGCCGTCCACTCCATAACGGTTGACAACAACAATATACTGCGGATCATCAGCCGGCGCATAGGATGTCAGCCATATATTATTATAACCGCTGTAACCGCCGGATGCTTTGTCGATCTGGCCTGTTCCTGTTTTACATCCGATGCCGCAGCTCTGACCATTTACTATGAGATCCAGCCCCGTTTTTTCCTTCAGGGAATCTCCCATGGCCACCATGGCATCCTGTATCACGGCCGAGGTTTCGGGACTCATAATATTCATAAAATCCGTATTGATTTTTTCAGTCTGAACAACTTCGCCTTTACTGTATGTACTTCCCTGAGTGCTGTTCTGCTGCTTTGTTCTGTAGATTTCCTGAACCATATGAGGCTCGGCGATTTTGCCGTCACATGCAGCTCCCATGGTGATCATAGCCACCTGTATGGCACTGAGCTGTACATTCTGCTGACCAATGGCTGTTCTTGCCAGCTGTCTGTCGTCATCTTCAAAGGCGTAATTAGATACCATATCTCCGAAATCAAAACCGAATCTGCTGCCGATACCGCAGCGTTCAGCGATGGCATCCAGTGCCGTTTTACCAATATCCTCGATGGCTTTTTTGGCAAAATATACATTGATAGATTTGACAAAGGCTTCCTTAAAGCCTACTTCCCCATATACGGCTCCGCCTGCATTCGGCAGCTGGGTTCCGTCAATATCCAAATAGCCCGTACCATCATATACTGTTTCATCCAGGCAGCTTTGTCCTTTTTCAATGATTCCAATGCTGGTCACAATCTTAAAAACACTGCCCGGCATGCGCGGATGGAGCAGCGGATAAGTCAGACTTCCCAGTTCTTCTTCCGCCACCTGTGTCCAGTGTATATTGGCCGGATCTGTCTTTTCAACAGCCTCCCGGGTCTCCTCACATTCTGCCAGACCGGCAGCAGTACCTGCAGCAAATTCAACCAGCCCTCCTGCTCCGCCGGAAATCAGACGTCCGTTTTCCTTTCCCAATTGTTCCGCTACCACATCGGACCAGTACAGATCTGTATCCTCTTCATCTGTTTCACCGGACCGCAGCTTTTTCATGGCCTGTGTCAGCTCAGATACATCAAAAGATGGATAAAAGGCCCATGTGAGAATACGTCCTGTCTTCGCATCCATAATAACGATGGAGCCCTCATCTCCCGCACCATCACCCTTGCACTGGCTTATAAGCTTGCCAAAACAATACTCCTGCAGCCGGCTGTCCAATGTCGTCCGGATCGTACAGCCTTTATTTGTATCGGAAAGCGCATCATAAAGATAGCTTTTATTCTCCTCTGCCAGAAGATAATCACCGTAATCATTGGCAAAGCCGATGGCCTGTGTATAAGCCAGTGCATCTTTATACCTGGCTTCCTCTCCCTGCGCCTCCGTGTACATCAGGGGAATACCATTTCTATCCGTAATATCCCCCTGAATAATATTACTTTCCCCGTAAGTTACCTTTCCTTCAGATCTGCTGCTTTCAATAGCCGCCTTCTCCTCTTCCGTTTTCATCAGATTGATTCCGGAGGCAAAATAAAGATTATAAACCAGTATGCAGGCAATCAGCATCAGCCCGGCATAGGCATAGGCTGTTCTTGTTTTCCAGCATTTCTTCAGAAAGTCCATCATTTTTTTCATTATCTTTTTCCTCCACCGGCAATACTTCCGTTTATTTCTGAACTCCGAGAATCACCTTGAAATTTTCTGCCAGCAGGACTACTTCAGGTCCCAGTTTCACTGAACGCGCAGGTTTTTTACGATCACCGTCACTGACCAGCAGCTTCATTGACGTAGACAATTGTTTTTCTTCTCCGGCTGCAGATGCCTTTGCAGAATAGATCATCAGCTGTTCCCTGGCATCCCGGCTGATGAAAAACCATGCGCGGCTGACGGCCCTGCCATCTTCCTCCGGCACATCATCCGGTACAACAATAATATCATTGCCGTATCCTGCCTCCCGTCCAAACTGGACCGGAAGACTTTCCATATCGATGGTTCCCCGGTCAACCGTTTTATTTTTATAGCGTATCTCATATACGATACCTGCAGGATTGTTTTTCTTTTCCCTGCCATATCCGTTTTTCCTGCCTGTCAGCCGCAGATAATCCTTCAGAAAAATAAATACAATACCAATGCAGACAATTAACAGCAGGAGCATTCCCGCATTTCTAAAAAAATCCATAACTTTTTCCTCTCCCTGTTTATTACAGATGCTTCTTCATCCGCAGCCAGATATACGCTGCCAGCAGCACCACCCCGCTGATCAGGGCAGTTATCTTGTTGCCAATAAAATAGGACAACACCAGATTGATCAATAGCCACAGCCCTGCCCACGGAATCTGCACAAGCTTCACTTTTACCTCTTCCATGACAAGGCGGTCTGCAAAAGCCATGAAAACCGCCGTCAGAAGAGCCATACCGGCAATACCGCACCATACCAGTGCCGGTATATCCAAAAGCTTTGACAGATGCACTGCCATATACCAGCCATTGACCATCAGTCCCATATACAGGCCAATGCAGGCCGTCATGATCCACGGAACGATTTTTACTGCATATTCCGGATCCTTCTTTGCCCATTTCTTTTGCTGCCTGTTCCGGTCTTTTTCCGAATCCGTTTCTGCCTTCTGTCCACCGGTTTCTTCCGTTTCCTCTTTGAAAGCTTCATCCGGACTCTCCTGAAGACTCTCATCCTCTATTTCTCCCACAAACTTCTGTACACGCTGTGCCTGTACTCTGCCCTGACCGGCATATTTCTCCAAAAGGCTCTGAAGCGCATCTTCCTCCATCATTTCCAGAAGCATATCGTGCATCAGATCGGCATCGGCCTCCTCATGATTCTGCCAGTACTGCCAGATCGCTGTCACGGCAGGGCGCACATCACCCCGCAGCCTGCGGATACGTGCTGTGAGATTCTCACTTTCACTTTTTTTCCACAGACCATTATACGGCTTCTGTTCTCTTTTTCTGTATGTATGGTATAATCTGTAATTATTATAGTTCGGATGGTCACATTTCCCGAAAACTTTTAAGATACACCCACTGGCATAGAGTTCTTCGTAATCCTCCGGGCGGACACGCATCCAGAATTCCCTGCTCATCTCCTCGATGTCCAGATCACTGATATATCGGGCAAGAAGGCATACCGTCAGTCTCGAACCCAGGTCCAGCCTTGCTTCATATTTCCAGACAGCAGACAAAATCGTTCCCATATCTGCCGGATCTATTGTCTCAGGATTCTCACCATCCCTGTCAGACCTTTGCAGCTGATACATCACTGTATGCATACCGGTTAAATATTCATAAAGCTTCCGGGCTTCTCCGACGGAGTCCAGCCGTCCGCCCTTTTCCTCCACTCTTTTGGCCATGGTTTTAATCCACAGATTTTGTGTCTCGTCTTCCATACTTTCCTGCTCCAGCTGAAGCAATTCATCAAAAGACATCCTGGTCAGAGCCTGCAGCTGTGCTTCCTGCAGGTTCCTGCAATATGGGAGCAGCTGCCGTTTTTCCGTTTCTGTTGCTGTCTCCCTGCTATACAGTTCTTCTGCTTTGTCGGACACCATGCAACAATAGTCTTTATTTTTCTTCAGAAATTCTGTCTGCTCTATCCATTCAAACAGTTCCTTTGATGTATGAAAATCCGTACAGCCGATTATATCCAGTATCCATGTCCGTCCTTCGGACAATCCATTTTCTACAAAATCCTGATAATAAGAAACTGATATTTTCCAGATCCATTCCAGATAAGACCGTGCTGTTGTCTGACTGCCTGCCCGCATCTGATCCAGAAGCTGCCAGTTACGTATCAGACTTTCTATATACTCACGACTGTTTCTATCTTTCAATGATGCAGCCGCCAGTATATATTTTTCCAGAACCGTACGTACAAAGCTCACCGGTTTTTGGGCTGTATCCACCTGATGGAGGCAATAGCAGAACAATCTCCGGCAATCTTCATTGTCAACGGCTCTTTTTTCAAGCTCAGGTATATTCTGTATGAGTACCTCCTGAGGCAGGTGAAATTCTATTCCTCTCTTTACACACTCCAGATAATAGCGGCCTATCATTTCCTCAAAACAATCCGTTTCACTGGTATACAATATTTTTATTAATGCCCGATACTGCTCCGGTTTCTTTTCATAAATATCAGCCAATACCTCCAGTACCTGTCTTTCTGCAGCCGGTATATCTATCCGGATCCGTTCATCTGACGGATCAAGGCAAAACTGCCACGAACTGGCAGAATCTCTCTTAAATACAAACCGGAGATAATCAATATCTCCCTCCGACCATGCCTGATAATCCGCCTGGTTCTTCCGCTGTTCCGGAAGGATATCATAGACAAGTGACATGACCGTCCTTGCCGCTTCATTATAATCTGCTGCAGAAGACGCATCCAGAATAAACACAAGGGTCGATGGCTGACCGCGTCCGCATACCGTCTGCCATACCATGTACATCAGCTGCACCAGCCTGCTGCCCGTCAGCTGATAACGCCGGCAGGCTTCCTCCGGAGCAATCGGCTTTCTCTCTACTTCAACCACCGAAAGCTCCTGACCGGTCAGTACCTCCGTCTGATAAGATGCAAGCGGCCAGGAAAGGCATTCCCTGAATCCGTCCGAGTCCCTGTTATCCGGCATGACTGCATGAATCCAATAGCTGGTCCGGGCATCGCCTTCCTTTGTACAGGATACGACCATTGCCGCCACATAGCTTCCCAGACCGGAATGATAGATCATTATCTCCACCGGTTTAAGGGTATCCAGCCGCATCCAGCCGGCAGTCAGAAGCTCCAGCTGTCTCTCCGTCTGCCGGTTATGACTGCTGTCGCCTTCAAAGCGCATTCCCTGGCCGTAATTAGTATAATAAAACTGCTCAAAATTGATCATTCGTTCCATCCATGTTCCTCCGCATATATGGATATGAGCTTCAAAAGCGGTTCTTCAACCCGGATCGGTGAAAAATCTCCCTTCAGTCTCGGTTTAATCAGCTGGGTGCTCCGCTTCTCCCCGGAAGCCTCCTGACCATCCTTCTTCGGCATCTCCCCGGAAGCCTCCTGACCATCCTTCTTCGGCACCTCCGTAGGACATCCCAGAGCCGCAATCATATGTAACGAATAGGATTTGAAAACATTCTCAAAGAACTGGAGATTAAACACCTTTTCATTAAAAAGCCTGAATAACCGGTCTTCACGCATACTGTCCAGATCCGGATCCATTTCCCGCTCATCTCTAAACAGCAGGCCGCCGCTGTTATATTCCTCTATCTCTTTGTTGCCCTTTAATTCATCACATTTTGAGATTGTCAGCGCCACATGCATTTCTTTTAATCTATCATCATCCACATAGCTTCTCAAAGCTGTCTGAACCTCCAGAGACGCATTTTTCCGGACAGCAGACATTCCGCCATCCTCAGGATCTCTGCTCTGCTGTTCCATGACCGCTTCCAGTGTCACCCTCCTGAAATCCTCCGACTGGACAGCCATCTGTTCTCCCGGCTCCAGAAGTCTGGCATTTTTGTAAAACAGTTCACTGTCATCTCCAAAGAACAGATATTTACTGGTCAGTCCCGCCCGGATACCGGTCTTATCCGGCTCGATCATATAGATAATACCGTCCATATAAGACATATAATAGACCAGTTCGCTGTCCCTGATGGATCCGGTCAATATCTCTCCGGCCGCGTCATAAATACCGACAATAGCCTCTTTCTCCCTTTTGCCGCGCCAGTGCAGTTTCAGAAATACCGGCGGAATAAAACGTTGTCCCGTAGGCTCCGGACAGATATTTTTCTCTCTGAACTCCTTCAGCATCTCTCCGAATTCATCATCCATACCGCGGTTTGCTTCCAGCATAGACACAAAATCCATCAGTTCATTATGACTGTTTAACCCTACCCGGTCCGGACTGTTCAGCGTCCGGAACAACGACAATGCCATGCAGGTCTTACCGCCAAATTTATTAGCTGCCAGTGCAATCTTAATCAACGGCAGTCTGAAAATCTCCTCTGGCAGTACATTATAGCATTCAGGACAAACAACTTTCGTCAGGGCAATTCTCTGACCGTCCTCACGAATGGTATACTTCGGCACCCCGTCTGCCATCTGCTCTCTTTTTATTTCACAGATGATCTGCGATGAGGCATCCTCACCATCCAGCCTGTTTCCTGCACTCTGACCAGGCTCAATCATCTCCGTCTCATCAGGAAAGGAAAAATCCTCCTGTCCCGCCCTGCGGCTGATCTTATCTGCATCTGCCGCAAAAAAGGCCTGGGCCTTATCCATTTCTTCACGGGATTTTACAATACGGTTTTCCAGCGTCTTTTTATCGATCATCCTTCCATAGGAATTCCAGAATCGATAGAAAGGGTTTTCCTCCTGACGGATTCTCTCCGGCTTCAGGAATGCCTCCAGCTTCGATGATATGGGTTCCTTCTCTTTCTTCAGATAAAACTTTATCTTCTGTCTGTCCAACAATTCCATACAATAAGGGCATCTGCATTCTTCAGGCACAATCTCTCCTCCTATCTTCTGAAATGCAGGGTAATCTCCGCATCTTCAAGGTTGATCACCGCATCCTGGTCATATTTGAAATCAATAATCTGCTGTTTCTTGTCTTCCCGAATCATCACCGGCTTCATCGCAATGGCACGAATACGATTTTCATCGACGGCAAAAAGCCGGATGCCGGTTTCATGATTTAATATCTCCGGAAGGGTCATCAGGCTTCCCTCTCTCGACAACAGCTGAATACTGTCAAGAGAAAAAACTCCCGGCATACTGGTTCCGTAAGTATCCCGCGCCACCCTTCTGCCGTTATACTGTCTGCTGCCGTCGGCAGTTACCACCCGTATATCTATATTGGCGCTAAAAGGAATCTCCTCATGATAGGCAATCTCCTTCAAAGTTCCTAAAATAGCCGACAATTCAGAAGCCATGGCTTTTGTCATCTTCTCGTCCGCTTCTATTGTACTCAGAATATCCCGTCTTGATGACGGATCAATATAATTCTTCGGATTTTCCACAGCCAGCCCGTTCTTCGGCACCTCAATTTTTGCATTTCCCTGCATTCTCAGCAGCTGGCTGCCGATTTCTTTCAGTATATCTCTCATTTTCCGGAGATTTTCATAGCTTGGATCCTCTTTCAGTTCCTCTGCCCGTGTCATCATTTCCCGGATATTGGTCAATGAATAGGCACTGGCCGCACCTTCCTGGCGGACACGTTCTTCGGCAATCCCACCTGTCTGTTCAATCTCCTGCTGCAGTGTCCTGATGTGACTGACCAGAGTATCTGTGCGCTGCCATACTTTGCTCACATCCTCTCCGGCTTCCATAATCTTCCTCTGCTTCTCAGAAACTCTTCCGCTCTGATTTCTGCTTCCATCTGCATCTGTTCCCGACGGAGCACTTTTTTTCTTTTTCAATACAATGACGATGATCAGAATGACCACAATCAGAACAATGGCTGCAATACCGCCCGTCAATCCTGTTCCCGTCTGACCCGCTACCACAATATTCACCTTTGCTTCCCTCCTGCTGCCTGCCGGATCCTCCGCCGCCAGAATAAAACTTCCGCCATTCCCGGCACTGATGATCCTGATGTTTTTTCCATTGCCATCCAGAACTGCCTCACAATTCTCCTGGCCGTCTATCCTATATTTAAACAGTGGACTCTCTGTCATATCTATCCACTGACTTCCTTCAAATTCATTGTTTTTAAACTGTCCGCTGCTGTCCTTTTCCAGTTTCAGGCTGCCGTCCGAAACCTCCGGCCAGCATGCCGCCATATCCGCCTGTGTCAGCGTCTCCTCTGTCAGAAGACTTCCTCCTTCCGTCATCTCCAGTGTCACTTCATAGTCCATCTTCCAGGCGGAAGCTGCTATATTATAGACTTCACTGATATACCAGCCGCTGCGTATATCCGATGAATGAAGTGCAATTTCATAGCTTTTACTGCTGATGGCCATAGTCAGGCGAATATCCGTATCCTCTCCCGCCTCATAACCTCCCAGGGATGGATTGACAAAAAAGCGGCATTCCGAATTATCATCCGGAGAGGCCAGCAGGAACACCCACTGTTCCCGCCGGCCGTCTGATTGCTCCGGCTGAGCGGATTCTGCAAAAGCACTGCCCGCCATGAACAGGCACAATATCAAAGTCCCTGTCCACCGCAGAATTTCCTTCATTATCCTGAAATTTCTATTTTCTCTGCTTTTATACATCCTCCGCTCTCCCCTTTTGTTCTATACGGCCTTTGCCAGGAGACCTTCAATAGCTGCCTCTATACGCTGAATCTGCGTCCTGCTGTCTTCCCACCAGTCCAGCAGCCATATGTTCATCACCTGCCAGCCCATACGCCGCAGTATATCTTTCTGCAGAATGGCCCGGTCTCTCACTGTGTCCTCCAATGCCGACGCATCATCATCAAAGACAATACCCAGCAGATATTGCTCCGGCTTCTGCGGATGCCGGACCGCCACATCAATCCTGAACCGGCTTGTTCCTACATTAATATCTGCATCATAACCTTTTTCCCTCAGTTTTTCAGCAATCTGGGCATTCACATTTTCCTTTGCCGTCACTGCCGGCTGATCATGATATGCCAGTGCCTCGCAGCCTCTTTTTGCATAATCCATGAAAGCCTTCAGATCCTTCAGTCCCCGGGCACTGCGGTCTGTTGTATGGATATCCGATGGCTCGAAGGATGCAAACACAAGCATCTCCTGCTTTGCCCTCGTCACAGCCACATTCAGACGTCTGTGTCCGCCATTCTGATTCACCGGTCCGAAATTCATGCTCATCTTACCTTCTGCATCCGGTCCGTATCCCAGTGAAAAAAGGATAACATCTCTTTCATCTCCCTGTATATTCTCAAGATTCTTGATAAATACAGGTACCGGCATTCCGCTGACAGCCTCTGTCAGTTCACTGTCACCATCTACTGCCTCTGCCCATTTATCTTCGATCAGACTGCTCTGCTGAATATTAAAAGCAATGACACCCATGGAACGGGTACTGTCCGCCAGCACCCGGCGCTTCATCTCATCCACAACCTGCTGCGCCTCGATTTCGTTGGTCCGTGTACCGGAACGGTCATAGATACCTCCGGCATTGACAAACTTCACGGCCGACACCCTGTTGTCCGGTGACGGGAATGTCCTGAGTCCCTGATCATAATAATGCACATTGGAAAATGCGATCAGACTCTCATGGGCTGAACGGTAATGCCAGTTCAGATAACACTGCGGCATATTAATGGCGAGGGCATCATCCAGAATACTTTCCAGATCGTCCATCTCAATATCTTCCCCGCTGTCCTTTTTCCTGAAGAAATTCGTCGGCGGCAGCTGCTGCTCATCACCTGCGATGACAACGCTCTTTCCCCTGGCCAGAGCGCCTACCGCTTCGCAGGTCGGCATCTGTGATGCCTCATCCATAATAATCAGATCAAATTTCGGAAAATCCGGGGCAATAAACTGAGCCACTGAAGCCGGGCTCATCAGCATACATGGCGCCAGCAGCCTGACAGCTTCAGGCATTTTTTCAAACAGCTGACGGATCGTGAGCTTTGAACCGCCGCCCATGATGGCCTTCTGCAAAATACCCAGATCCCTGGAACTGCTGCCTTCACCCTTGTCCGGCAGACGTTCCATCAGCCGTGCCCTGATCTCATGGCGGGTCGTCTGCTCAAAATCGTTACAAAGCTGTCTGTACTTTTCTATGATCTGCTCATAGGACAGACCGCTGAAATACTGCAGCTGCGGGTTCTTCTCAATGGTCTGCTTCACATAGGTTCCCGCCCATCCTTTATAAAAGGCAGGAATGATATCCTCCGGTGCAAGACCATTCTCGATGGCCGACACCACCGGTGCAAGACCTATGCACTCTGCCTGTCCCGTTTCCTGCATATAACAGCACCATACATCCAGATCCTGATAATAATTCTGCCAATCTCTCAGCATCATCCGCCATTCTTCATCAAACATGAGATCAGAAATGGTTCTCTCACTGCTGTCATATTCATAACCGGACATCTGAATAATCGTCTCCGTACACTGCTTAAGGGCTTCATACTGACTTCTGATTCCCGCGAAATATTTTCTGTCTTCCCTGAAACCTTCATCCGGTTCCATGGCCTGATGTCCGATATAGTCCTGAATCGCCACATAGCTCTCCTCATCGAGAGCCAGCATATCCAGCCGGTCCATGACCTGCTGCATTCTTCTGTCGGCTTTCTGCCACAGCGGCCAGTCCACCTTCTGGCCGTTTTGAAGCAGCTGTTTTGCCAGTTCTGATGTTTTGCCGGCCTGCCTGTATCGCTCCTGCAATTCCATCAGATGTTCCAGACGGTCCTCCATATCATCTGCCGTTACTTCATCCGGCCGTAACGCATACTTCCGAAGCATTCGCAAAACACCGGTCCGCTGCAGCCGGCCGCTTCTGGAGCTGCTGTCTCCGGCCATCGTCCATCCCTCTCTGGCAAATTTCAGATCTGCCGTCAAAATGCCTCTGTCATATTCCTCATCCACTTCCTTCAGAAGCTCCTGGGTCTCCCTGATCTCCTCCCAGGCCTGACTGATAGCTTCAAAGTCCTGCCCGTCAGCGAGAAGCTCTGCCATAAATTCCGGATAGATGACGGTATGGGCAAGAACATCCGCCAGAGAAACGTATTCCCGGATATCCACTTCCCTGCAGCTGCCGATTCCTGTCATCTCCTGCATACGCACAATATCCGACCTCAGATTCTCATCATATCCGAACCATTCTGTAAGCTGCTGCCGAAGCTGCTGCTTCTCATTTCGCCTGAATTGCTGTGTTCTGATTTTTTTCAGCGGATGTGTCGCAATATCCGGCATCAATTCTACTGTTTCTTTGAGAATCTGCAGCTGTCTTCCCCAGTCTGCCAGTTCTCCTTCCGTCACCAGCATGGCCGTTGGCACATCAAAGACCACGCTATCCGGAGCATCATGATATTGCTCCATGATTCCCATAAGCTCATAAAGAGATTTTCCACATTTTGAAGGTACATGCAGCCTTTCAATGAGAGAACGGATCTCTTCCCGTTTCTCCATCATCTGCTGCGATGTCCGTTCATACAGCGCCTCATGATCCTGGACAGCCAGTTTAAGTGTTTCCTCAAACTGCGCCAGCACATGCCGTTTACTGGCCTTGTTGGCATGCAGTTCCAGGCAGAACGGTCCAAGGCCGATTTCCTCCAGACGTTTCTGCACAACCTCCAGGGCCGGCATTTTTTTAGCCAGAAACAGAACGGTTTTGCCCTGATACAGCGCATTGGCAATCATATTGGTGATGGTCTGGGATTTGCCCGTTCCCGGAGGTCCGTGCATAACAAAGCTTTCTCCTTCTGAGGCAGCCTGGATAGCCACCATCTGTGAACCATCGGCACTGACAGGCGTCACCAGCCGGTCCGGTCTTATCTGCCTGTCGAGATCCGCCCTGGACATAAAGACCTGTTTCGGTTCCCATGTCAGATGCCCCTCAATCAGACTGGCCACCAGCGGCTGCTTTGCAAATTCCGCCGAATGATCATGAAGATCCTTCCACATCATAAACTGACCAAAGGAAAAAATACCAAGGAAAGCCCTCTCGACCACATCCCAGCCTTCCTTCATTTTAACGGCCTGACGGATCGTCTTAAATAAGGCCTTATAGGCCGGATGCCCGTCCTCATCCAGCGGCACCGTATCGATCTTTTTTATTTCAATACCAAACTTCTGCTTCAGCATTTCCAGAAGTGTAATATTCATCTGCCACTCGTCTTCGCGCAGCGAAAGTGTATAGTCGGTATTGGCCGTCTTCCTTTCCAGGCTGACAGGAATCAGCACGATCGGCGCATACCGCTCCTTATCTCCGTCCTTCTGCCGCCATTTTAAAAGGCCGGCCGCCAGATACAAAACATTGGCGCCGCTTTCCTCCATGAAGGTATGGGCGTTGCGGTACATACTCTTTAATCCGGTCAGACATTCTTTTTCACCAAGAAGAAGTCTCAGACGGCCGTTACTCATATCACCCATGGTCAGTTCACGGAACCGGTCAATATCCCTGGCCTGTCCATCCATATCTTTGATACCCGGTACCTTTTTCTCCATTTCCTCCGGCACCGGAAGAATATGAAAGGTTCTCCCCTCCTGGAGCGCAGCTGTCAGATAACGCACAGCATCCATATTGGCCATGACCGGCAGTACACGGCGTCCGAAGGACATGCTGAGCAGACTGTTTCTGAGTGTCAGATCCAGAATCTTTCTCTCCCAGTAATCCGTCTTTGTTGCCGGCCGCTCCGCTGTCTCCGGCAGAATATCCAGACCGTCATCCTCATAAAAGCTGTCACTGGCTTCTCTTTCGGCCGGCGGGATCCGCTCCAGATCTTCACCTGACATATCATCATGAATCTCCTTGAGCGGCATCGGGCGTATTCCCCCGTCCCTGGCTCTGGTTATATCCACCACATATTCAAAATCCGCAAATTTTTTATCTGTACAGTTGACCGCATATTCGAAGGAAGTATCCCGGGCATAATTATCCATTAAAGTACATTCCACCATGGCCAGTTCGCCCAGCTTATTAAAGGAACGCATCTCCACCGTCTCCCTGTCATCCACCACAGCCTTCTGAAAAGTTGTCGGTTTGAGCCAGCACCCGGCAATGGCATGACCATGGAGAATCATGATCATCGGATTCAGACTGGCTGCTTCAAGGCAGGCCGCGTACAGCACAGACATATCAATACAGCAGCCCAGTTTATTGGCCAGGGTAAATCCCGGCATACGCACTCTCTGCCCCCGATCCCAGTTGGCCGGAGGATAACAGTAGCTGATCTTTTCCTCCTGGATTACCTCATAAATCACCTGCATCTGACGCAGAATCTGTTTTTTATCTATATTGCCGTGGCCGTAGCCCTGAAATACAATGCCTTCCTGCACTCCCAGTCTGTCACCGGCTTTGGCAAGTATCTCCAGCACCCGCCTGTCATTTGGCGTTACAAACGCCGCCAGAAGTTCCGGATGGTCATTGGACAGCCAGAGATCATAAGGCAGCACTGTCACCGGGAAGGCCTCTTTATGAACGGCTTCACTCTGTTCATCCGCCGTCATCAGTTCTGCCAGAATATGCCCTTCCATGGTTTCATTATAACTCAGAAGATGTTCCGGATTCATAATCAGATCCGGTTCATTAATCGTCAGGGAATTCCCCGCGGGAATTTCTCCCACATAACGGATCCAGGACTCGGCAAAGTCAGGCACAAAGGACAATTTCAGTTTCAGGTCGCGAATCGTTTCGTCACCATCATTAAAAATGGTCATGCTGCGGATTTTATCCAGTCCGTTCTGCTGCCGGATATAATTCAGTTTTTTATCATAATCCATCTCAATTCTCAAATTATAAACCATCGTCGTCCTCCTCACTCTGATCCTCTTCCCATTCATCAAAAATGGTGCCTTTCTTCTGATTCTTCGACTGATGCATCCGGTGCGGACGTGTCCTGTCTTTATGCAGCGGCTGTTCCGGTTCCTGATCTTCCGGCATCTTCCGCTCTTCCTGATCCGACTCCTGATCCGCTTCCTCTTCTTCAAAGCTATCAGACATTCGGCTGTCTTTCTTCCGATTCTTCAGACCTTGTGCGATATCACTGAGGCTTCCGTCTTCATCATCAGAATCACTATCAGCGTCCTCCTCTGCAAAATCTTCTTCCAGATCCGACTGATCTGCAGCTTTCTGAACCAGCTCATCTTTCAATTCCTTTGCGCCTTCGGAAACTTTTTTCCCCAGACCGCCGACACGCCCGGATACCTTCCGGATTTTATCCGCGGCACCGGCTCCCAACGCCCGCATCAGCCATCCGAAGAAAGCATCGGAAGCGCCTGTCTGTTCTTTAATCTCTATGAAGGAAATCGTCAGCAAAAGGGCCACCTTC
Organism: Coprococcus sp.; assembly: GCA_016297495.1. Taxonomy (GTDB): domain Bacteria; phylum Bacillota; class Clostridia; order Lachnospirales; family Lachnospiraceae; genus Coprococcus_A. The sequence goes on along the minus strand of JAEDGN010000014.1, from coordinate 22,712 downwards.
ATCACACAAACGTACAGGGATACACTGCCATCCGCAATAAACGGCAGCGTGATACCGGTCAGAGGGAATATTCTCAGATTCCCGGCCATAATAACCAGGGCGTGAACAAACAGCATTAACGCAATTCCCAATGCAACTCCCTGATGAAACGGCGTCTTTTCAATACTCTGCTGAATCCTGATCCCCTCACGGAACATAATCATATACATCAGAATTACAAAAAATCCCATGGTAAATCCAAAAAAGGTGACAACCTGTGTAAATACCATATCCGATTTCATATAAACAACCTGAATGAATTCATGGCTGCCCGATCCTGTCAGTCCGCCAATCCGCATGGCCTTGGCACCCTGATTGGTCTGATAGACCGCATTCTGGCTGCTTCCTCCCAGCAGCTTAAGCTGAAGCTCCTTCGAAGTAAACGGAATCACAAAACGCTGCACGATCTTATTATAGAGATCCAGAATTTTATGTTTTACCGCATGTACCGGTCCGCTTCCTGTACTGCCATAAAGTGCATTGACGGCTGTGTAGCCATAAAAATCATCCCTGCAGAAAGTATCGATAAATTTCTGCCTGAAGGTATGATCCCCGCACAACGCAGTCAGCATTTCCACGGCCCCCTGATTTTTGGCACTAAAATCTGACCGGCTCACTTTTCCATCTGTCAATTTCTTTTTTGCCGCCTGAAAAGCCCGCTGGCTATCCTCATCCGGACTCTCCTTCATGCTCTCATCAATAATCTGTACAAGGGCATCGATACCGTCAACCGTCTCTCCGTCCTTATTCTGTATACTCCTGATATTACCTGAAAAAGTCTCCGCAAAAACCTGCGGTGATGACTGCTCCATCGCTTCCGAATAAATTCCCGATCCCATGAGATACATAATCACAACTCCGACCGTACCAACAAGCAGCACGCCGCCGAGCCACCACAATTTATTCGGGAAAATAAAGAGAAAGATCAGAAATACAGAAACCATAATAATCAGCGTACCATATTCTGAAATGGCCGCCAGGCACACAGCATTCATGGCCATATACAGGATGGCAAGAACAGAGCCTGTAAAGCTCTGCTTTTTGCTGAGCAGTCCCGCTATAACAAAAATAAACAGAATTTTAACCGGTTCCGTCAGCTGTATACCATAGAACCATGCCTTCACTCCGCCGACCGACTGACCGAACACCAGCAGCAGCGCATAAATGCCAAAGGTTGCAGCCGCCATCAGGGCAATGGCTATATTCGAACTAAGTATCTTGTGGAATTTCGGATACAGAATCATAACCGCCACAATAATAACAAAAGAAAGTATATAATCCCTGTTCACACCCTTATAGCTGCCGTCGTGATAATGATAGACCTCCAGACAGGCACGGATCAGATTACCTACCGTCATCAGAAGCAGCATCGTCAAAAGCAGCAGCCGGTTCGCTTTTAATTCCACCGTTACGAACAGGAGTACCACTCCCATAAACACCAGCCAGAATTCGATATTGCCAAATTCATTCAGGCAGCCCCTGGTCCATGCCAGAACTGCACAAAACACGCTGAACAATATGAACATGAACAGTTCTTTATAATTGTACAATACCGCACTTTTTTCCTTTTTCATCCCCACTATGAAAGTCCTCCCTCTAATATCTTCTGCAGCTCCTGGATCATCTCTTCATCCTTCAAACGGAATTTGACCTCCACACGTCGTGATTTTGCCGGATCTACTTTGCCGTTTTCCCCATAGACCGGATTGCTGAAAGAACGTCCGTTGGCCGTTATGATGGATCGCAGCTGCTCCTTCTGTTTACCGCTGAGACTGCTGTCGGACAGACAGTATTCAACAACAGACAGGGCTCTTTGCTGGCTGAGACCCAGATTGTACATATAACCCGACTCCGTATCCGTATGACCTTCAATGATAATCTCCGCAATATCATCTCTGAACTCGTCGCCAAACAGAACCCCTATATATACCGGCAGGAATTTATCCAGAAATTTGATACCCTCCGGTTTCAGGTCCGATTCACTTCTGTCATATAAAATACTGGCATCAAATACAATGGCTCCCGTCTGCTGATCAATATTGATATTGATATTCTGTTTTGTCAGTTCCGTATTCAATGCCTCGATAATTTCCTGCTTGACACCAATGATATTATCGATCTGTTTCTGCTTGGCCTCCAGCTCCTCCTTCAGCTTCAGATATTCCTCCGCCTGCTTCTCCAGAAGTTCCTGCCTGGCCAGCAGCTCCTCATTCTGCTCTGCCAGCTGGTCTTTATAACTGTTCAGCGCCACAATCGCCACCGCTATGATCAGAACAAAGATCAGCAAAAGGGCAGCCATCATATCCGAATAACTCTGCCAGTAATTGGTTTCCGATGCTGTTCGTTTATATTTGCTTAACTTTTTCATCTCTGCCTCCGTACCACCAAACTGCCGTTATCTTTCTCCTGCAGAAAATAATCCTTTGATCCGGGACCAGACTGAACGGTTCCTTCTGCTCTCCATCTCCAGCATCTGACGCTGGAAAGCCGCCTGCGCTTCCATCCAGGCATCCATCTTCGCATTCATGTTCTTCATCCACTGTTCTTCTTCAGAAGCAGCCTTTCCGGAAGGCAGCTGAATCTTTTTATCAGTGCCCGCTCCGGATAATATACCGGCGATCCGCCCGTTCAGATAAACCATATCCTGCTGCGCCTTCAGCATCTCCTGCATCTGCTCCAGAATCGTCCGGTAAATTTCCGCCTGCTGACTCTTTTCCTCCGAGGCCATCTTCTTCCAGAGATCTTCCATACGCTGTGCATTATTATTTTCAAGCTGCTGCATGGCGGACATATAGGCTGTCAGCATATCCTTCAGATCACCGAACTGCATCGGATCCTGTTCTCTCTCTGCCAGCACCTTCGCAGCCTCTGTAAAATCCACCAGCCTGCTGTTTAATACTTCCTGATTGGCATTGATCTTCGCACAGGTCTCGTCCAGATTGCCTTCATGCTCAGATAAGGTTTTAAGAATCTCACTCTGGGTGGCCGACATGGCCCGGATGCTCTCCGACCAGTGCCCCATCTGGGCGATAATTTCCGCAGAATCTCTGGCCGTCTTCTCAAGCTGCGGTACATAGCCGTTCAGCTGCTTGAGGATCTCACCGGCCTGTTCGTTAATGGCAGCCGTATCAGCACCTGTTTTTGCAATCTGACGAATGAGCTGCTTCAGCTCCATACTCATATTTTTCTGCGTATTGCTCAGCTGATCCACGCTCTCTCCCAGTGCATTGACATGGTTGTTCAGCGCTCCGCTCATCTGAAGGACAAAGGCATCCACGATTTTCTCCAGAGAATCGGCCTGTTCCTTATGAAAATCAAGCATCAAATCATCCAGTGACTGATTGATGCGTTCAAAAATAGGCATCAGTGTATCTGCCATCTGCCCGGCCAGACGTTCGCCGAAACGTTCATCCATAAGCTGCTTCATTTCGTCTAACAGCATATTCTGCTGTTTCTGATAACCGGAGAATCTGTCTGCCAGATCCCACTGCGATGTCGGCTTTAAAGCCGCATGGAAAACATCGTAAAAACGGTTCAGTTCCTGACCGAATTCCGTTGTCCGCCGTCTGAGAATAAAATTATAAATGATCGAAAGAGATACACCATAAATTGACGTGTAAAAGGCAACATTCAGACCGCCCACCAGCGCTTCCACAGATGATGTCATCTGATCTGCATTGGAAAAATCAAATCCCTGAAGGCCGATCACAAGCCCAAGAAATGTGCCAAGAATACCCAGCGCGGTGAGGATGCCCGGAACCTGCATGCAGATATTGTAATTGCTGTATTCCAGCATCTCATCCTCAGAAAGATAATCTTCAACATCACATTCCATCCCATCGGAGACCTGCCAGTCCTTCAGCAGGCGATGCCAGTCCTGATTGACCGATGAATGCCTGAAATCAAGCTTCTCCATCTTCTCCAGGTACATTTTATTCTGTGCCTTAATCCGGTACGGACCCAATTCCGAATCAGTCTCCTGCATATCTTTCATAAACTGCTGTTCTGTCTGATTGCCGATAATCAGATCAACAATATGCCCCAGATCATCGGCCATCATGCCGATACGCCTAAGCCCCCGTCTGTCCATCACAAAAATCAGCACGCCCATAACTGCCAGGAACACATAATTCAAAACCATACTGTTGCTGCCGTTCCCGCCCAGCTTCACTGTTGCAGCAAGCAAAATCAGCAGCGCCAGATAAAGGGCCGCTTTTTCGCCAGATTTCTTCATAACATTCTCCTCCGTTTATCCTGTCTTTCCGTTTATTTTTTTATATACAAAATCCGGATAAATAACACTCATTATTATACAGCCTAACGACATATTTCGTCAACGAATCCGGCCCCCGACGGATGAAAAAACTTCCAGCCGTCTGCCTCTTTGCAGAACATTTTCTGGAAGTTTTATCTGGCCTTATTCATACCCGTTAAATATCTGTGCAATCGGAGAATCGGATGAAAGAATAACGGTTTTATTGCCGCCTGCCATGGACGCCTTTAATGCATCCAGACTTCGGACAAAGGAATAGAATTCTGTTTTATCAGCTGTATCATAGGCCTCCGACAGTATCCTCATGTATTCTGCCTCACCCTCAGCCTCCAGAATCTCAGCCTGTTTTTCAGCCTCCGAGATACTGATGGCAATTTCCTTATCTGTCGTATTGCGGATGACCTGAGCCTGTGACTGGCCTTCCGCCGTATATGTAGCCGCAATATTATCTCTCTCCGAAATCATTCGCTCATAAACTGCCGCCTTATTATCTGATGGCAGATCCAGCTTCTTGGTCTCCACACCAATCAGCTCAATACCGTACTGTTCCATATTATTGCCGATGTTATTCATAATGCTCTCACTGAGCTCACTGTCCCTGCGTGTAATAATATCATCCTGATTCATGCTGCTGACCACATTCTTGGTGGAATTATAGACCGCCGTATTGATACGGTATTCCGCATTACTGATGGATGAATTCAGTGTCTGGGCAAATTTCAGCGGATCACTGATTCTCCACAGAACATAGCTGTCCATGAGCATGGTCTTCTTGTCCTTTGAAATAATATCTGAAGCCTGCAGATCATAGAGGAGCAGTTCCTTCGGCAGCGTATCCGCCGATTCAATAAAAGGAATTTTGAAGCTGATGCCCGGTTCATCGATAACCCTGTCTACCTTGCCGAACTGACGGATCAGTTTATATTCATTCTGACCGGTGATCACCATGGACGAAAGGCCTCCAAAGATCACCACTACAATTACCAGAAATAGTACAATTCTCTTTTTCATCTGTATCCCCCTACTGTGCATCTGTCTGTCTGCTGTCCTGCGTATCTGTCTGTTCCATGTCACTGACAAAGGATTCCAGCGGCAGAACCTTCTGAACACCGCTGCCATCATCAATGATCAGCTTCATATCCGGCAATACATCCTCCATCGTCTCATAAAACATTCTCTGCTTGGTGATGGTGGGATTTTTCTGATATTCCTGATACATGGCAGCAAATCTGGCCACCTGAGCCTGGGCCTCATTGATACGCTGCTGCTTTTTAGCCTCCGCATCCTGAACGATCTGGTCAGCCTGTGCCTCGGCCGCCGGAATTTTTTCATTGCGGTACTTGTTGGCATTGTTAATTGCCGTTTCCTTACCCTGCTTGGCTGTTTCCACTGCCTTAAACGCCTGCATGACCTCTGTTGTCGGCGGTTCCGCATCCTGGATGGTAATGTTGACCAGCTGAATGCCGATGGCATTCTTCTCCAGCCTGCTCATGATCATCTCCTTGATGGCCGCCTGGATCTCATTTTTACCTGTTGTCAGAACACTATCCACATCATAGGCACTGATCACTGTACGAATACAGCTCTGGGATATATTTCTCAGGATTTCTTCCGGCTCCTTTGAATTGTAGAGGTAATCCACAGGATCGGATACTCTGTACTCACAGTAAAAATCCACATCGACAAAATTATAATCATTGGTGATCATGATACCCTCTTCCGTTGTCTCATTGGTCGCCTGATCATAGCCGATAGCAAATCCCTGAATCGTTGTATTGACTTTATGAACGGACTGGATCAGCGGGATCTTGAAATGAAGACCGGAGGTGGTCACTGCCTGTGGCCTTCCGAAGGTTACCAGGACCGCCTGCTCCTGCTCACTGATGGTATAAAATGAATTCAGTCCGAGGAATACCAGGATCACCAGGACAACAATGCCTATACCGCCTCTCTTCAATGCCTTGCCCGCTTTTCTGAATCTGCTGTCTTTTGGTGACGATCCCTGTTCGGGACCGTCAGCCCCATTTGACTGCCATTCGTTTTGATTTGTATTTTTCTTTTTAAATATCATACGCTTCTCCTTTTTACGTGTTTTCTATTTTAATCGGCTTTTATACAGATTTTCCTCAGCTCCGGCATAACTTTTTTCATTTCCTCAAGTGTGGCATTCTGATAAAGCTTGCCGCTGTCCTTCAGCTGCCGGACATAGCTCTGTGACTTCTGCCAGCATTCCTCTGACTTTTTCCTGTCTCCGGTTTTCAGGTAGATATTGCCAAGGAAAAACCAGGCTTTATACAGACTTTCATGAGCAGCCATCTGTTTTCCTCCCGTCAGCTTCAGAAGATATTCAAAATCCTTAATACTTTCCAGATACAGTTCTTCCGCCTTCCCGCATTGATCCGGTTCGCCGGCAAGACACTGTCCGTATTTCATTCTGGCAGAAGCGAGCTGAAAAACATATCCAAAATTCACACGATTCCCCCTTGGCCGGAGCATTCCTTCTGACTCAGGATACTCCTGCCGGATTCTGCCGCAGATGGACTGCATTTCCTCATAAACTTCCCGCAGCTGTTCCGTTTTTTCATAGCTGCACAACAGCCCCACGTAATTCAACGCCGACTGCATATAGTTCTCTGCCCCGGATGCAAAATCCATATCCATCAGTTCTTTTCTCGCTTCCATCGACCGCAGGCTCCACGCCTCTGTCTCCTCAAACGACCGGTGCAGCTTGTTTTTGAGAGCTGCCATATTATTGGCAAAGGTTCCCATGGCAGAAAGAATCTTTTCATTCCTCTCAGGTATTGCGAAAGCAATACCATATGCCCGTTCAAAATCCATTTCGGCCCCTGGTCCGTCTGATAATGTAATGCCCCTGTGATAGCCTTTATTATTAAACGTATAGGCCCATATCAGCTGATCCACCAATTGCCCCTGTTCATGAAGTCTGCCAAGTATCTCACCCGCTGCGGATGACATGCCGATATCCAGAAGCACACCTCTGTAACCATGATTTTTTCCATCCACTTTGGCCTCAAATCTGTAAATGGCTTCGGCAAACTCTTTCGTATACACTCTGGCCTTCTGCTCCTCTGAAGCCCATTGCTCCACATATCCGAGGATATTGCCATAGAGGTACATGGCGCCCTCATGATTATACAGATCTGTACTTTCTGTTATATTCAATTCCTGCCGTCCCTGTATGAGGATCATTTCGATCCATTGCGACAGCTGCTTCCTCATCAAAGGCTGCAGCACCTTCTGTAAAACTTCCCTGAAAGCCTCATTAGCCAGACGAATTCTCGTTCCATTCTCCGTCCGCTTCAGATCCAGCAGACATTCCATATCGTGAACAATTTTTATAATTTCCACCGGCATCTCTCTAAAATTCATTAAAAAGGCAATCTGGCTCAATGACAGCGGTTCATAAGCATTGACGACCAGCGTCAGAAAATCCAGCGCCATGCCAAACATCTTGTCACCATAATTATTTTTCTGTTTTTCCAAAAACAGCGTCAGCATGGACTCCGGATTCATTTCCAGAAGATCCTCCAGTTTAATACCCTGATGGAGGAGGGATACCAAAAGCTTAAGCTTTACAAAACTTCCCTGCGTTTTCTCCAGGATATGTCCCATAACAGCTTCATTCGATGCCATGACTATATCCATATTTTTCCTGAGATAACGTTTCAGATTCTCTCTGTGCTCACCAGCCTCCCGTCGAACCATACATGACTCTGTGATCGACAATCCTTTCAGCCGCTCCTGCACAAAAGGAGTCAGAGGTTCTTCCTGACCTGTACGGCAGGTCAGAAATATATAAACATTCTCCGGGAGCCGGTCCTCCCCCGGGATATAATCAAAGATGGTATTCCCTGTTTCCAGCAGCCGGTCCGGAGTAATTTCATCCAGCCCGTCTATCATCAGGATCAGCTTGTCCTTATACCGGAGCGCCTCATAAATATTGCGGTAATCTTTCAGGTAATCGCACATCTGACCTGCAGGATCCATACAGTCCAGAGTCAGCGTTTTCAGCTCCCTCTCGCTGGATTCCAGATTCAGATCCGCATCCCTGTTCTTCCTGAACATTCCCGTATTGCAGGCTCCTACAAAATCATTGGTGCTGCGGAACTCCAGCCGGCTGCAGTAGTAGCAGCGGATCACCGCATCCATCAGATCCTCATCTCCGTCATCTCCCTGAATCAGAGGATCCAGACTGCTCACAAAGGCTGTTTTTCCCATCCCCCGTTCCATACCGAGAAGAAATACTCCCTTTTCGTGCTGTTCCAGGCAATCCAGCACCCACTGATGAAGATTGTCCATTGGCACAAAATCCTCAGCCTCATTCAGCCGGTTCAAATAATTATTGTCTCCCGAAGCCATCACATCTCCAACGGATTTATCCTCCGTCTGCAGACTCCCGTCTACCAATTCATGATATTTTCTTAAAAAGAACTCTGACTGCAGCACAATCTTCCTCCCATTGACATAATCCAGCGCATCCACAACAAGGCGCCATGAATTCATGCTGTCAAAGAAGTATATGTACTGTCCTTTCAAAAATATGTAAGGCTGGAGACTAAAAGAAATATCCCCCAGGCATGCCCGCAGCTCCATCGATTCTACGATACTGAAAATCTGTCCTGCCGGCTTCTGTCCGGTCTTTAGCTCAGGCAGACTGGTCCCCTTAAGACAGTTTTCATTCAGATAAATCTTCAGGTCTGTGTAAAAAGAGCCTGTTTCACGAAGATGCCTGTTGACGGCACCGGAATATTTCCTGAAATCCTGTGCGCACTGCATGATATTGCCTGCCACTGCGCCATGACCAATCTGATTATTACGCCAGTTAATCACCTTTTCCTTACTGTAAATTTTCAAAATACTCTTTAAGGTCAGGTACAGCGGCTGAATCTTTTTATCTTCCTTCACGCTATTCATAACATTGCGGGTATATTTTTCCCATTCTCCCAGACTCATCTGTTTCTGAATCAGATTCCTGAGGCAGCTCTTTTTTTCCGGCACATTGTCCTGCGTATTTTCAATATAGGCCGTCGCCAGAAGAGCCGGAAATTTCAGCAGAATCTCCAGCACATCCTTCATCTCAAAATATGCGCCAAAGTACTGCCCATTATCCAGCAATTCATAAAACCGACGGTATTCATGGGCAATAAAATAAGGAAACTCTGCCGTTATTTTCTCATACAGATCCGGTTCTCTGTCAATATATTCCAAAATCGGATGATCATTCATTCTGGCTTCCCTCCTTTGTCTTTTGATCATGATCCGTATCTTCTGCCTTACGCTTCTTCCAGAAACGTCGGACAGAATATCCAAATATCAATACCGCAATAATGGCGGCTGCCGCTACAACTGCCATGATGGCAATATACCAGGGTCCCTGCTGCAGTGTTGCCTGAAAACCACCGGCATTCTTCACGCTGTCCAGAAAACCGATACCGTCTGAAAAAGCCGACAATACTGTCAGCAATGACAGAATACTGACGCCGATGGACAACCTGTCATCCTCACGCTGCCGATGTCTGGCCTCTTCCCTCTCTCTGCGTTCCTTTTTCTCCTCTTCCCGCAGCCGCTGCAGTGTTTCCTTTTTCTCCTTCTCCGCCCGCTGCTTCTCCTCACGGGTCTCCTGCAGCTCTTCCAGAAAATCAACACCTGCCGTCAGGCTTTTAACATCTTCCTTAATGCGGAGCTTTTCTGCAATATAATTGTACACATCATTTTGATACTGCACATGACTCACAGATGTATGGACGCTCTTTAGCAAAAAGGTATTGATCTCCGTCTGAATCAGCTGCAGCTTCTGACTGTAAGCCTCCGATGATTCCAGATACATACCCGCATCGGCAGACAGCTCATATTCAATCTTCTCCGAAAAATGGAGCAGTGAATATGCCTGATAAAGCAGCAGCATATATAAAGTAAAATAATCTGTCCGCATCCTGTGGGGCATATTTCCCTGAAGGAACTGCTCATTTTCACGATTCACCCGCACATAACAGCCGCAGCCTTCACTGGCTGCATACCAATAGGCCTCCTTAAAAGGCTGATACATCTGTCTCTCCATCCCTTCCGGCATGAGAAAGTTCCTGCTGTAACCATTATTCAGATGCCAGGCTGCATCCAGAAGCGCTTCCCCGCTGTCAATGCCATCCCCTTCCTGAAACGGGAAATAGCTGAACAGCAGCGCTTCCTCCGGTACTATATCCGGCTGCCCATGATGATTCTCCCGGACTTTTTGATTATTTTTACACCCCGGATAATACTGAATTCCGCAATCCAGTACATTTATCATCTCCGTTACCCAGACACCCAGAGACATCTGCTGTACACTGTGATATTTTAAGGAAACCTTTTCTTTCCCTTCTGTTTTTTCTATCAGCCTGTACGCAATACCCTCTCCATGATATTCCGGTATCTCTGAAAGGTATGATTGTTTCACATAATACCGGCAACCCGGCTTGTCTTTATCACCACAGACAGTTACCCACTGCTCCCCTTTTCCCTCCGGTTTCTCCAAAAGCAGATTCTGCGTATCTACCTGCACCATTCTGTTCTTCTTCATCCGATAGATCCGGCCATCGGAAGGCCGCCGGTTCAGCTCCTTCAGCCTGCTCTGGCAGCTGATCATCTCCTGAACGGTCAGATCCGGCCGTTCCAGACTGATCTCATACCAGAAAAGGCCTATGCCTGTCCTGAAAATATATAATCCGGCCTCCGCAAGACCACCATAAACAAACTCTCCGTCATCTTTCCGGAGAGCCAGTCCGCAGATCTGATTGCTCCCTTTCTCAGTAACCGTATATTTCCATGCAGATCCCGCAGACACAGCCAATCCTTCCTGACACTCCAATGCATGATAAATATATCTGTAAATATCCCCCGCTCTTTCTGTCACTGCCTCCGCTTCCCATCCGGGAGCCCTCTCCAGATTGGTACAGAGCTGTTCATACGTAACATCCGAAAAGCTAAATGGAACAATGTATCGCATCACCCGTTTATTTTTTTCCGCCATCTGCTGTTCCTCCTGATTTCCCGCCTACATACCTGTAATGATTTCATTATACTCTCTTTGAGGACTTTTTTCAGCAATATTCGACACGAAACCAAATAAAAAACGCTATGCACGTAGATTCCTCATTGCATAGCGTTTCTGCTTCTATATGATAATTTTATTTTTTTCTTCTGCGTATCTTTTTAACAACAGCTGTCACAACCAGTACAACGACAAAGAGAATGACAAAGTACGGAATATGTGCCACTGTCCAGATGCAGAAATCCCGGAAGCCCTCGCTGATGGCTGTCAGACTGTCAGCGAATCCCTTTTCCATCTGCTGCCAGATGGTCCGTTCTTCTGTCGGTGTTACCTCCTTAACCTCGCTGATATAGATGGTGATGGTGTCATAATCCACCTGATTGTCATAGGTCTTCAGCCGTGATGTATAGGATTCCAGTTGATAGCGCACCTCCGACAATCTGGACTGGATCGTCATGATATCCTCCACCGTCTCTGCCTGTTCCAGAATCTTCAGCAGCTGTTCTTCCTCTGTATGAAGGGCTTTTATATGGCTCTCCACGTCCACATAAGTAAGGGTAATATCCTCCACATTCTCTGAACGGCTGACGATATTGGCCATGTCACCGACCTGCGCCAGAAATTGATCCGTTTTTGTCTTTGGGATCCGAAGCGTCAGATCCGCATAACGTGAACTGTTATAATAATAACTGTTGCCGCTGACAGAAGAGCTCTCCACATAGCCGCCCAAAGCCTCTGTCTGCTTCTGCAGTTCATCCACCAGCTGATCGAATTCCAGCGTCTCCACATCCAGATAGATATTCCTGATCAGCTTGCGCTCCGATTGATTCTGCTCATCTGCACTGTTTTCTGCCGCTGCACCTGTCTCGGCAGTCACTGAGGCATCTACATCCATCTCAACCTCAGCAGGAGCCGCTTCTTCCGCAATCTCCATTTTATTTTCCGCTGAATACTGTACGGTGCCATACTCTGCCGTACCACCTGATGTGTATCCATTCATATCCCCGGCCGCTGCTGCCATATCTGTCGACTTGCTCGATGATGCCGAGCCCATTCGGCCAAATCCTGCGGCATTCACCGCCCCGAAAACAATAACGCACATCAGACATACTGTCACAGCTGTCCTGAAAGTACCCCCACCAAATAAAAACTGCCGTACCTTACTCCAAAATGACTGCTTCATACCTTCCTCCCTATCTGCCAGAACCGCTTTTTCCGGAAGCTTCTGCTCTATCCGCTCCCACAGGTCCGGTGCTTCTGATTCCATCATTTTTCTGTATGCCTTTTCAATCTCGCGATCTGTCATACGCCGGCCCTCCTTAACTTCTCCATACTACTCTGATATTTCCATGTAACCGTGCCCATCGGCATACCAAGAATACCCGCTATCTCTTTAAAGGTCATATCTCCCGCCAACTTCATGGTCACGATCTGACGTTCTGTATCCGTCAGCTTCGCCACTGTCTCTCTGAAATTCATCCTGCCGATAACCTCATTCTCCATAGAATTCCGAGCTGACAGCTCTGCCTCGTCAGCAATCTCTTCCACCAGCTGTTCCCGGCCCGACTTCCTCATAAAATCAATGGCCATATTCCTCGCTATGGTCGTCATCCATGCTTTGTGACCGCCTCCCGGCCTGTAGCTGTCCGCCGAGCTCCAGAGCCGGACAAAAAATTCCGCTGTCAAATCCTCCGCATTCTCCCTGTTTCTGACAATCCCCAATATGACGGCATATATATAGGAAATATATCCCTCATAAATATCCTTAAGACCGGTCTTATCGCCCTTTTGAATACGGCGCATGCATTGATCAAATTCGTGATTGCGCATACATACACCTCTCTTTCTGTTGTTTCCGGAAATAACCGCGCCCTCATCTGCGCCTTCATAATAGTTACGGATCAGGCGGTCAGATTTATGGTTTCATCCACAATTTTTTTGATATCCTGTTGATTTATCCACATTGACGCCTGTTGTATACACATTATCTGTCATACAGCTGTCGTATAGACAGAAAAAGCCGGCACATATTCTGCACCGGCAATATCTCATCTGCTAAATTAAATTCACTTAATATATACTTTAAATCCGTGCGTTTCGCTTCGAATCCGACCCATAAACGTTACCGCTGCAGTTGGCTCGGCCCAGGCACCCTCACGGCACACAGAAGGTCCAGCTTAGTGCTGCTCCATTCCTGACCTGACACGGTTCACTGGTTCCTGTTGCGCGAGACCCGGACGTCAACGCTACTTACAGCGGGCTGCTCTACAGATCAAAGACCCTCGGCTGAAACATCACCCCTGCTGTAGCGGATTGCAGGTACAGGGCACCGCTATCTCCCCGGCTGCACGGAAGCTTTATAACATGTCTCAGCACATGGACAACCCATGTTTCAACAGTATACCCCGAAATGCCTTGCCCTGTCAAGTGCCGGAGGCTATTTTCACTTATTTTTATGGTAGTAATTTTATACTCTGAATCAGGTGATATTTTCTGCCTCTGTGTTCTCCGCTGGCTGCAAGATACCTTTTGGCCACCAATCCATTCAGCAGGTTTCGGGCAGCCGTTGTTCCTACTCCCGTTATCTTCCGGGCAGCCGCATTGGTGATATCCTCATGCGTCTGAAGATAAGTGATGATCATCATCTCTTTTGCCGTTAAATCAACACTTTTCGTCGAGCATAAATCAACACCATCTGGGTTTGCCTGCATTTCTTCCTGAAGACAGCCATTCCGGAAAATAACGGCAAACCCCAGGTCCTCTTTACGAAATTCCAAATCGATGCCTGCTTTCTCACAAGCCTTCACTATTCTGTGCAGTCCCATACCGAGTCCGTTCGTATCTCCGGAATAATAAAGGGCTCTGTCCAGAAGCGGATTACGCTTAACGGGACGACGACCACCCCCGGCATAATCCTCCGGCTCATAAGCTTCAGGAAAATTTCCCGGATTATAGACTTCCATACGGTCGGCAAAAATCAACACTTCATTGCACTGTCTGCTGTTGAAATCCCGATGGCAAAATGAATTTATCAACACTTCATGTAAGATTCCATCAAAATCTCTGCGCCTGTCCACAGCTGTCCCCGTATCTGTAAAATAGTTCTCCCTCACAAACTGCTCCGCAGCATTCACCAGTTCAAAGACATTCCCCCGACGTCTCCTTGTTTTCTGCAGTTCATCCCGGTCCGTGCCTGCAAAAACAGCCATCTGCAGTTCGCAGTCAGAATTGTCACAGAAAAGTACCGCTCCGGCATTCTTAAGATGATCTCCCCGCAACAGAAAAAGATGTTCAAGTATCTCTTTTCGCCTTCCGGCATCTCCGGATCCAATCTCCAGCCGCCCGGACCTTCGTATCCGTTCCAGATAATCTTCAAAAATATCTTCCCGAATATCAGAGACACACCATTCCGACACACGTTCCTCCCATAAATCAACATTTTCGCATTGCTTGTTGTGTTGATTCATTCCAGCATCCTGTGTCGATTTATCTGTTTCAGTTCTCCTGTTGATCCGCACCTGGTTCACATGCATAATTGGAACATTTCCTTTCCTGTCGTTTTGTATTCATTATAATCGATGACTGCAAAAAAATCCACTGCGATTCTCTATGCCAATGACTTCAGTTTTTTTATAAACTCATGATCTGTCATGTTCTGTACGCCTTCAATCACCCGAATATTCATATCTTTAGCACGTTGAAGGAAATATCGTTTGCTTTCCCGTTTTCTCCCAAGCGTTGTGCCAATAAGAACTTTTTTAGCATAACTGCTTCCAAAACGCTCTGCCACCGTATTCAGCTTATACAGCTCCTCTTCACCAACTTTTCCGTTTTTACACGAAATAAATACCGGAACAGCACCATGCATCAAAAGAACATCAATCTCATTTTCCGTATCAACGACCCTGTTTTCAATATCCTCCTCATCATTCTGATCGTCATCATGTACGACACCATCCCAATCAATAAACACGCCTGTCATGGCATCCGTATAATACGGAGTTCCTTCTTTTCCGACAACCTTCTGTGCCGCCAAATATGTAATCAATTCCAGAATTGTTCCTGCTTTCGTAAGACATTTCCTGACCTGCTCATTTTTAAAAGTCATGCAGAAATTCTCATCATCACAACAAAAATCAGAAATCAGCCCAGCCTCCTCCAATTGTTTAAAAATATCTTTTTGTTTCAGCGAAAAACCCCGATCTGAAAAATACGCTCTCACCTGAGAAATGATAACATGCAGTCGAAGTGTATGATCGTTATCACAATTGAATGACAGCATATTGTTTAACATACTGATCTGATAGTTCCACTTTCCACAGTCCTTCCTGCAGATATCCCACATGGTTTTAACATCCCTGATAAAATCATTATTAAAGTCCCACGCACAGGTACCATTTTCTCTTAATTTATCAGATACAATGCTGCCGCCGTGCAAAATAATATTCTGCTCTACGGTCAGATCCCGCATCTGTCTGGAAACAACCTTTCCGTTCAAATCGCAGTCATACACGACCCCCGTACGGATATTATATTGATGCAGTTCAACTCCCTGCTCCCTGTATCTTTCGTAAACAATTCCCATGGCAACCATAGACAGATCATCGCCGCCTGTCAGATCAAAATGGCAGCCAGGGGAATCCGCAACTATCTCTTCCAGCACCTGAACGATCTTGTTCAATTTACGAATCTCCACATTGCGGGTCTCCAATTGCGTTGTTGTATTGCCAACCGCTTCAAGAAAACGTCGAAAAACAGGCAATTTTTTTTCTATTTTCTTTGACTCACCGACAATTATCACCCGCTCCGGCGAACTCGCCAAAGCACTGATCATATTTTCAATCGGCACCTGACTGAAAAATTCAACGATTACCATTCCATTCTCCTCCTGCGTATAAGCAATTCTATTCTCTGCCATTTCCGGCAGCTTTCCAATCCTGAATCAAGTCAGAATGATAGCTGCAATATTGATAACGACATCCACAACGATAGCTGCAATCGCCCACCAGATACCTTTGGAAGCCACCAGGTTTCCCATACTGACATTCGTTGCTTCATACAGGCTTTCCAGCTGTTCATCCAGTATCTCCTGCTCCTGCTGCACCATCATTTGTTTCTGCAGCAGCTGGTAAATCTCGATTCCCTGCTCCTGGCAGGATGCTTCAAGTATCAGGATCTGATTCTTAAATGTAATGTATTTTTCCTGAAGATTAATTAATGTCCGTGCCTGCCTGTTCTTTATGGTACCCTTCCTGTCCACACCACGCACAATTCTTCCGGCCTGCTCGGAATAGGACGCAATCCCGATTCGTTGGGATAATACAAGTGACAGGAGATAACCGTATTCTACAATAAATGGTCTCAAAACACCGGCCTCTATAACAGCCGCCTCACTGGTAAGAAGTGTCATGGAATAAGCGGTTACTCCATATAGAGTTCCATAATCCAGCCACCGAGGATAAACTGCTTTTTCCAGCAATGCCGCCCGCATACCTGCATCCTGGCATGTAGCAGAATCCGGATCAGCAAATATTATTGAATAAAGCAGCTTCTGAAATTCTTCATCTATCTCCGCCGAAAGCTGCCATTTTTTCTGACTTATTCTCCCGGACAGATCATCGTCTCTGATCAGACACATCAGAAACATACGGTCATCGGATGTAGGTCGGATATCCAGAAAATCTGCAAGATCCTTTCTATCTTCACTTCTTCCTGCCCCAAGACGGCAGTTCAGAATATCATAAAGAAATCCCGCCGGTTTCCAGAGTCCTTCCGCCGATACCGGCGGTTTCTCCAGACACTCTTTAGCCAATGACAGAAAGTCCGTCACGCATTGAAAATCACTGCCTATAATACCCAGCTTATCACCACAAAGCATAAACTTATCCGGATCATCAGGCAGCACAGGCATAAATACCCGCCTGCCGTAATCATTAATTTTCTTGATATCTTCAATATCTGTATATCGCTCATTCACAACATGAAGTAAAAGAATCCCAACACCATGGCGGTAAACATGCAGTTCAACAGATGCAACCGGAAGCCTGTACATCATACAATCCTTCTCTCTGTGTGTTGCCACAAGATATTCCCATTTTTCGCCTTTCTGAAAAGGATATTCAAAAACACCACAGATATGCTCATCTTTATGTATAAATATATCCTTGGCAGACGCACTCAAATATTGATGGAGCATGAACATATCCGGATTAAGTTTATCCCCGGCTTCCTGCTTCGCAATATCCATATTCCGTCTGATCCACCCCTGTCCTTCGAAAGGTTTCGCAAATTCCTCAATGGCCTTTTCCTGCACCTTGAACTTGAACGGCCATGCAAATATATGATTACTTTTTGCCATTAATACATCATGTGTTGCGTTCATTCTTTTCCTCCCCGTCTGACCGCAGCAGTCTCATTTGTCTGGCCTTCCGCGAGAGGCGTCTCCCCCTCTGAGAACCGTCCGAAGCCCACATGGGTTTTAGCACCGATACCCATATCCAGAATCAGTGTTTTGAACAGTGTCAGTTTATCTTCTGCCGTTACCGGACGGCTGCCGTCCTCCGGCACATAATCTGTAAGCACAAAACAAAACTCGAATTTTACATTCGGCCTTACCTTGATCTGGCTGATCGGGTTCGGATTTTTAAACTTACCCGCCGTATGAGGTGTGATGAATTCCATCTGCATCAACTGACTTCCCTTTTCCTCCACCACCGGGAACGCACCAAGAAACATATCTCTATTTTCAAAGATCTGTTCTTTCAGCTTATTCACATTCAGGTCTTCCCGATTCAGCACCCCTTTAATGTATGCTTCGTATTCTGCGGACTCCTTCGCCGGTTTGCCGTCTCCCGGAAAGCAGGATCTCATGGCTCCCTTCAGAGAAGAACCCGGAATATACGGAAGCCCTGTCGTATAATCAAAGGTAAATCCGCACTTGAGCGCACCATTTATCTTCAATGAATGCTCATTGCCTGTTCCGATGAGCAGCCCCGGGTACATGGTATATAAAGAAAAGGAACCATAGCCTTTAAGCTCCTTCCAGTCCTCCATCGGAGAACCGCCTTTAAATCGGAAGCACTCAATATCATGATTATGACGCTCCAGCAATTCTTCATTCGCACACTGTGTCGCGGAAGAAGTCAGATTATCCCAACGTATGCCCTCAAAATACGACACATTATAGATATAATTCATATTTTTTGATTGAAATGCCATGCAGACGCCTCCCTAATCCACCAGCTGATACAGGTTCATGGCCAGCTTCAGAGCAATGGCCGCATCAAGTACATCCTCACGGCACTTATCCCCCTGTGTTTTCACATAATCAAAAAGTGTCGCACAATTCGCTGCATCTTCCTTTTCCTGCTTCAGTATCCTCAGAATAGCATCCATCAGCTGCTGACGCTTCACATCGGCACCTCCCTGACTGGAGAAAAAGGCTACCGCCGCAATGAGACTGCCCATAGTGACGGCCGCGCCAAAGGTGGATATCTGCCCACGCCAGGTTTTGGCAATCTTATTGCCCTCGGCTATTCCTGCATCTTTCAATGCATCATACGCATATACCACTTCTCTGTTGATTACTGCTTTATTCATATCATCACGCTCCTGTCACTGATACCTTGCAGAGTCCATAGCCTATAGAGGCGCTTCCTCCAAACTGAATCACCTTACCGGAAACGGCATCCCCGAATATTCTGAGATGCGCCTCACTGCCGATGACCACAAAAGCAAAAAGGCTTTCATGAGGAACGATCTGCTCATACCAGAGATTCCTGCTGATTCCATTGTCCAGCTTATTCCTTGCCATAACCGGCAGCTCCAGGCTTCTGAATTCGTCTTCCGCCATGATATGTATCTCTTTACCATCCAGCACTGCCGCCTGTGTCAGATCAATTCCTTCAGCTGCACGATTCGTAACATTTTTAACAGTTATCTGTGGTCTCTTTCCCAGAAAAACAGCGCAGTTATCCTCGTATTTATCAAGTGCGCTCTGCGTAGTCACAAGATAATACGGCTCTGTACCCTTAGAAGCTCTGACTGGACGGGCAATCATATCCGCACTCAGAATCTTTAACTGTCCCGGTGTCGTCTTGCCTTTTCCATCAGCTCCAAAGAGTGTATCCATATGTCCCTTCAAATCCGGATCACCATCAAAAAACTCTCTCAATGCCCCCTTCACACCAGAGGAATTGATGGTCGGATAACCCGTTACCGGATCCTTCTCCACTTCATTATCGATAATATTATAGTTCACATCGCCGTTTCCCACATGCATATTCGTGATGCATTCCAGTTTGACAATAATTGCAGCCATTTTATCTTCCTCCCAATCTGACAATATAATTGTATCCTATCTGTCTGCAGTTCTCATTGGATATATTCAGCGGGCATTCTCCATAGAAAACACTGCCGCTCTGAACAAGATTGTACTGCCGCTTGCTTCTTCTAAGCCGGCGGGCATGCTGCTTTTCATCATAAACTGTTTCCAGATTCTGCAGATGCTTCTCCTCCACAATGGAAAAACGACTACAATGCACAGGCCCTTCTGCCACCAGATCAGATAATGCATAGTCCCATCTTTCTGCTCCTCCGGCAAAGGCTGTCTCCACTTTTTCTTTCAGGTTCTCCCCCTCTGCCTCCCGGGCAGTGACCCTGAAAGCGGACCGCTTCTGTCCCATATAAGCAATCGTATCTGACGGAAGAGCGTCTGCCTCCACATATACGGCGAAGGAGAATCCTTCCTTCAGGCATTTCAGTTCCCGCTTAAAGAAACAATCGCCATCATTGGCTCCCCGTCCGTTTTTACGGTTGCCTGTCACCATCACAGATTGAAACAGGTTCTCATACACCATCTCGTCTGTCAGATCGTAATAACCCGCACCATGACCTTCCTTCGCATCATATTCACCATTTGCAGGAAGCCGGATCTCTCCCGCCGATGTCTCGATAACTGCTTCCTCCATAACCATCGGCTGATAACTGTTTTTACCTTTATTGTGAAATGGATTCCTGATATAAACATGATCCTGTCCATCTATAAGAAATAACGGAGAGATACTGTGAATCAAACCAAAGTCCTGTTTTTCTGTGGAAGAGAATTGAAAACTGGAAGGTCCGATACACTTCCTCATCAGTTCTTTTTCCCGCGGCGTATACGAATAATCCGGCTTCAAAAGTCCCTGATCCTCAAGAATGATATATCTCAGCATGCCGAGGATAGTCGTCTGCTCCGGCACATCCTTAGAACGGACAAAATAAGTGCTTTTTCCTGTAATATCCGCACCGGCATAAGCAGCTGTCTTGTCCGTCCCAAAAGCATAGGGTTCAAGCGGTGTCATTTTCACCAGATAATTCATCAATCCTCTCCCCTTTCAACCAAAAACTTCTTTAATCTCAGAAGATATATCATGACCGTCATGGTTTTTTCCTCAGCTTTTTCCGGTAAATCAACAAAATGTCTGCCATCCATGGCTTCAATTGATCCCTTCAGTATATAATCATACCATACATCACACACTGAATTCAGATAACTCTCTGCAGGCTTTTGATCAACATTGTCAAAGAGATTCATCCAGGCTTCTTTATAAGCGTCTTTATCCACACGCCCCTCCTGTACCTCTCTGTTCAGCACATGAAGCAGGAACTGATAGGTCTGAATCGTGTAAAGCACTGAATTGACAGCATTTTCCCCATCCGAAAGACTGTTCCCCAGCGCCATTACCTCTTCCAGTACATGGAAGCTGTCATTGGAAACCACCAGTCCTACCGTCTGTCCGCTGTGCTTCTGCAATTCGATGGCCATACTGTTTTTGCCCGCATGATCCATTCCCTTATAGCAATGTGTTTTAGCTTCTCCAAACAGCAGCTGGCGTGCATTCTCCAGCGCTTCATACAGCGGGTATTTCTCATACTGAATAGAAATACCAAAGGAAACCGTCGGTATCTGTGGATTATCCGGCAATACGGCCTTCATTTTATCCTGGAACAGCCGATTGATATTCTGGCAGAGTTCAAATACCGTCTGATTGGCCACGTTCTCCACCGGCGCCAGAAACAGCAGATCATCACCGCCGGCATAGATGGTCATGCCGCCAAAGCTGCCAATTTTTGCTGCCGCTTCCCGGGCGTATTCAAGACAGCTCTTTGAAAAGAGTGTAACATTTTCATCGTCGAGCCCCTTCAGAAAAGAACCCATCCCATCGCCATCGGCCTGTACAACAGCAAAATAATGATGTTTTTTCAACTCTCCTGTTAAAAATCCATCGCAGGCAGCAATTTCCTGAATGTTGCGGATAGCCCCCTTTCTACTTATGAACTGATTATTATTATCGGCAATTGCTTCAAAAAGCGGACTCTTTCTGAGATATACGTTACTGCTGCCCTGGCTGCCGGTAAAAATGGCTCTGAAAGGATTGTCTGTGTTGTCTTCCGGAAAAGTCTTCATCAGTTCCATAGCATCCAGATAAGGTGAAACAGCAAGAATACTGTTTTCCTTCCCATGATGTCCATCCAGTACGACAAAATGAATCTGCAGATAAACAGATAAAAAATCTGCAATATCCTTTTTCGTCATTTTCTGACCCGGATACATAAAAACCTCCGCCATTTCACGACGTACCTCTGCAATAATGGCTTCCAGTTTCTTCCGCTCATAGTGCTCTGTTGAAAAAATAATCCTGTCATGGAATTTGCCCACACCGTCATCCAGCGGAATAGCATCCGAGTAGTAAGGAGAAAGAATAACCGACCCTTCTATACCCTTTGGTCCTGTAATCGCTGCGCAGAGTCTTCTGGTAAGATCAGACAAGCAGCTGCTGGCAAACCACAGTGCCGCCGGAGAATCGGCATCCGCCAGTGTATCACAGATGGGTCCAATTGTAATACCTATGTACTTTACTTCTGCCATCAGTTTCTTTAAACCTCCTCTACCCGCGCATTCCTTGAAATATTCCTCAATTTATTCCGCGCCTCGCCATTATAATACTTCACATAACTGGCCAGAAAGCTCTGAATATCGAATTTTCCAGACTTGAAATCATCTCTGGACGGCGTTTTAATGGCTGCTCTCCTTCCGTTCTCTTTATTTGAAAAGGCAAACTCTCTGTCATAAATTTCATCCGGCACCTCCCGCGCCGTGATAAATACAATATTACCGACGATCTTGAAGAAAATCGGTGACGCCACTCTTTCCAGCTTATCCCCGGCTGTATCTCCAATCTGTACCGTTGTCCGATCCCGCCTGTTCTCTAGACTTGCCTGGTAGGTAACAGCTCCTGCTGTTCCAAGCAAAGCACGGACATATCGCGGATTCCTATCCTGCCTGTCTGTTCTCCTGTCATTTCCCGG
>JAEDGN010000060.1 GCA_016297495.1 Coprococcus sp. | reverse complement strand
TTTGCACCGGTCAGAGGAAGGGTACATTTTTTCAGAATCTTGGATTTTCCGCTCTTTTCGCAGTGATCTGTTGCAACGATGATCTTCTTCAGACCGCCTGCACACAGGTCCATGGCGCCGCCCATACCAGGAACGAGCTTGCCCGGGATCGTCCAGTTGGCGATATTGCCTTCCTGGTCAACTTCGAGGGTACCAAGTACAGTTGCGTCCACATGTCCGCCGCGGATATAGGCGAAGGATGTGGTATGATCACATACACTGCCGCCCTTGATAACGGATGCCGGCTGACCGCCTGCATCGATGAGGTCAGGGTCTGCATCATCCCATGATGGGGAGGAGCCGCAGCCTACGATACCGATCTCTGCTTCGAGCCAGAGTTCAACGCCTTCCGGCAGATAGTTTACACACATCAGAGGGAGGCCGATTCCGAGATTAACAAAATCGCCGTCCTTAAAAAACTTTGCGCAGCGAGCTGCGATAAGTGCACGTCCTTTCAGTTCTCCCATTATTTCTTACCTCCTTCTGCTTTTGCTTTAGCACGCTGCCACATCGGACAGAAAGGTTTCTTTTCGCCGGTTCTTACATATACCATATCAATGATAGGAGCTGCAACGTCGATTTCGTCAGGTCCGAGTTCACCGACTTCAACCAGTTCTTCAACCTCAACGATAACTGTGTCTGCTGCAAGAGCCATGTAGCTGTTGGTAGCTCTGCCGGTCAGTCTGAAAGCGATGTTGCCGGCTGTATCAGCCTTCCATGCCTTAATCAGAGCAATATCTGCGTGCAGAGGCAGCTCAAGGAGATATTCCCTGCCGTTAATTGTAAGTTTCTGTTTGCCTTTTTCAACATCTGTGCCGACACCTGTAGGTGTAAGACAGCCGCCAAGACCTGCGCCGCCGCAGCGGATACGTTCCGCAAATGTTCCCTGTGGAATGAACTCAACGGCAAGTTCACCTGCAAACATCTGATCGCGGGCGATCGGATTCAGGCCGATATGGGTTGTGGCAAGGCTCTTTACACGGTGTTCTTTAATAAGACGGCCAACGCCCTGGTCAGGCATACCGCCGGAAACAGCAATAGCATCTATATCTTTTACGCCCTTTTCAAGCAGGCCGGTAATGATCTCCTCTGCGGAGAGTTCGCCGTGCCAGTCGCCGAACATGATTGTCTGGCCGTCATGGAATGGAGTAAGGGCTTGTTCCAGTGTTACGACTTTAGATTTCAAATTGGTTACCACCTTTCTATTTCAACGATTCGGAATAGCTGAGTTGATTATTTACCTTCGAAATTGGCTTTGCGTTTTTCCATGAATGCCTTGCAGCCTTCCTGGAAGTCCATGGATGCAGCAACTTCGCGCTGGGTCGGAACTTCTGTTTCAACCAGCCACTGCTTGTAATCGGTATAAGCGGCATTGTAGATCTGCTTTTTGATGTTTTTGTAGGAGAGAAGCGGACCGGCAGCCAGTTTCTTTGCAAACTTCATTGTGGCTTCATCAAGCTCCTCTTTAGGAACAACCTTGTAAGCAAGTCCAAGGGCTTTTGCTTCTTCTGCACCGACAGGACGTCCTGTTGCAGCCAGTTCCATGGTGCGGGAAGTACCAATACTCTTGGTCAGAAGGTAGGTGGCACCTGTATCAGGAACAAGACCCAGATTAACGAAGGCAAGGATGAACTTGGCATTGTCTGCACAGATCATGAAATCGCCGCCAAGGGCAAGGCTGACACCGGCACCTGCAGCAGCACCGCATACAGAAGTGATAACCATTTTACTCATTCTCTTCAGGCCATCGGCAACAACACCGACCTTACTGATAAGGCCGTCCATATTGACTTCGCCGCCTGCCTGAATCAACTGATAGAAGTATCCGATATCGCCGCCTGCGGAGAATGCGCGGTCTGTACCCTTTAATACAACAACCTTGACATTCGGATCTTTCTCTGCAGCATCAACAACATACATCAGCTCATCAGCCATCTGTTCATCAATGGCATTGAGATTCTTCATGTAATTCATGGTGATGACAGCGATACCGTCTTCAACAGTGTAAATTAATTTCTTCAGTTCCATTAAAAAACCCCCCTTAATATACCGTGGGAAAAATATGCCCGTTAAATAATAGGTGCAAGATATAAAGGCTGTATATTTTTCCCATACTTTTCAGATATATTATACAATCTATAGTTTAAATTGTCAATTATTTTGTGCAAAATTTAATACAAATACGTTAAAATGTATGAAAATTCATGGGAAATGAATAAATTATCATATAAAAAAGCGATGCAGTATTAACTTGAAAAAGTCCCGGAATAATGACAGGATTTGGCATTAATGCATAGTGCCAAATCTCTTTTTCTGCTGCTTGATATTGCTGAGTTTTAGCCGTTATAATAGAAATCAAGCAAGGGATTGATTGGCCAATCATACCTCGGGTGGATAAGATCATAAGTCAGATGAGGTGTGAAATCAATGAAAGAAAAAGTACAGGTATTTGGGCGCTTTTTAAGTGGTATGGTTATGCCGAATATTGGCGCATTTATAGCGTGGGGATTAATTACAGCATTATTTATTCAAACAGGATGGGCGCCAAATGAGAAATTTGCCCAGCTGGTAGATCCGATGTCCCATATGCTGCTTCCGCTCCTGATTGCGTATACAGGCGGTGAGGATGTTGCGGGAAAAAGGGGCGGTGTCATCGGCGCCATTGCGACCATGGGTGTCATTGTAGGCACCGATATACCGATGTTTATCGGGGCAATGATCATGGGGCCTTTCTCGGCCTGGGTGATCAAAAAGTTTGACAAAGCCATTGCAGGTCACATCCCGGCAGGCTTTGAGATGCTGGTCAATAATTTCTCACTGGGTATTCTGGGGGCGCTTCTGGCACTGCTGGCAATGACCGTGATCTCGCCGCTGGTTGTAGCATTGAATACGGTTATGAGTGCGGGGGTTAAATTATTTGTGGATCATCATCTGCTGCCTCTGGCCAGTCTGTTTATTGAGCCGGCAAAGGTACTGTTCCTGAATAATGCCATTAATCATGGTATTTTATCACCTATGGGAATTCAGCAGGTTCAGGAGGCAGGAAAATCTGTATTTTTCCTGCTGGAGGCCAATCCGGGTCCGGGACTGGGAATACTGCTGGCCTACTGTATTGCAGGTAAGGGAAATGCAAAGAGTTCTGCTCCGGGAGCTGTGATCATTCATTTCCTGGGTGGTATCCATGAAATTTATTTCCCTTATATCCTGATGAATCCGGCACTGCTTTTGTCAGTTATTGCAGGCGGTGCCAGTGGTATTGCTGTCTTTTCTGCTTTTAATGTGGGATTGACATCGGCGGCATCACCGGGCAGTATTATTGCAATTCTGGCTTTGGCAGAAAGACATTCCTATCTGGGGCTGCTTCTTGGCATTTTTGTGGCAGCAGCTGTATCTTTTGCAATCTCTGTTCCGATCCTGAAATTTATGGGAAAGGATGTATCACTGGAAGAGGCACAGAAACAGAAGGATACCATGAAAAAACAGGCAAAGGGTATCAGCGAAGCACCTGTTAAAGCTGAAGCGGCCGCATCTGTTCCGGCAGCAGCATCGGATATACAAAAAATAGCTTTTGCCTGTGATGCGGGCATGGGTTCCAGTGCCATGGGTGCGACTGTTCTGAAAAAGAAGCTGGCGTCGGTGGGACGCACCGATATTGAAGTGATTCATACACCGGTGTCTTCCATTCCGTCGGATGTTCAGATTGTTGTGACCCATCAGGAGCTGGGAGAGCGGGCGGCACACAGCAATCCGGCTGCAGAGCTGATTCTGATTACGAATTTCCTGGCGGCGCCGGAATATGAAATGCTGGTTGAGAGACTGAAAAAGGATTAAAAGAAGCCGTAAAAAAGTTGTTCCTTCTGCATAAAAAATGATATAATTTTTTTATCAAATAGTCGGGGGAACGTAAATGAGACTGCTTCAGAAAATCGGGAGATTCTATACCCGGATTATCATGAAAAATGTTGGCATATTTATCTTTATCGGGCTGCTGTCTGTGGTGTCTGGTGAGCATGGATGGTTTCCGGATAAAGATATCTATGCCATTTCTCAGTTAGTGTATATTTATATTTTACCTGCTATGACTGCTTATGCGGGCGGCAGAGCGATCGGCGGGGAACGGGCGGGTATACTGGCCTGTCTTGCTGTTTCGGGGATTATGATATCAGAATATAATGCGGGACTTTTGGGAGCGATGATACTGGGTCCGCTGTCCGGGATCATCTGGAAGTGGCTGGAACATTTACTGGAAGAGAGGATGCCGGGCAGTATGCAGATGCTTATGAAAAATCTTTGCATTGCTGCAGGCGGCGGTATATTGGCTGTGACCGGGTATTTGATGGTATCTCCGATACTTGGAATTCTGATTTCGCTAATATATAGAGGGATTGACTGCCTGGTGGTACATCGGATGGAAGGGCTGTTGAGTATCATTATTGAACCTGCAAAGATATTTTTCCTGAATAATCTGATCAATCATGGTATTCTGGTTCCTCTGGCCATGGGACAGCTTGAGGAGACGGGAAACTCCATTTTGTTTTTGCTGGAGACGAATCCGGGTCCGGGATTCGGGCTTCTGACAGCATTGTATTGCAGCAGCAGACAGAAGCGCAGTGAATATGGTGCCTCCATGTTTGCGGAATTGATCGGCGGTATTCATGAAGTTTATTTTCCTGTTGTATTATCAGATCTTCGGCTGCTTGCTGCCCTGATAGCGGGAGGGGCGGCGGGAGGCTGCTGTTTTGCGCTTTTGAATGCAGGTGTGGAAGGTATCGTATCTCCGGGAAGCGTCATTGTAATGATGCTGATGGCAGGACGGGAATCTGTTCTGCCTGTGCTGGCCGGAGTGATGGTGTCGGCACTGGTATCGTTTGCAGTCAGTATGTTCATTTTACATATCCATAGCAGCAGTGACCATGCAAAGATTAAAGAGAAGCAGGAGGAGCAGCAGGAAGTGACAGCTCAGAAAAAGATAGAGAGAATTATATTTGTCTGTGATGGCGGTGTGGGTTCCAGTGCCATGGGGGCGGCCATTTTCAGAAGAAATCTGGCGCAGCGGGGAATAAGCGGCATTCGGGTGGAGGCTTTTGCAGAGGATCTTGTACCGGAAGATGTGGATATATTGGTATGCCAGAAGGATTATAGTAGGATGCTGCCTGAGACATTGCAAAACAGAGAGATCTATACAGTTGATAATCTGGTAAGCACAACTGTTTATGAAGGACTGATCGAACAGATTCAAAGAGGGAATGGGTGATAAGATGGATATGACACCACGTATGAAGCAGATTTTTCGGGTCCTGCTGAAAGAGGAGGGGGCCATTTCAGTGAAGGAACTTGCCTCGCGGATCGCTGTCAGCAAAAGAACCGTTCAGCGGGAAATGGAATATATGAATCGGTCGCTCAGAGGCTATGACATAGACTTTGTTTCGAAGACAGGTGTGGGTATCTGGCTGGAGGGAAGTCAGGAAGAGAAAAAGCGTTTATTGGCGGATATCAGCGACGGGGATGATTATGACGTAAGTAACCGGGAGGAACGGAGAAAACGGCTGATCCTTGAGATTTTAAAAGAAAAAGGGCTGAAAAAGCTGTTTTATTACAGTGCCAGTGCCGGTGTCAGTGAGGCAACGGTCAGTACAGACCTGGAGGCTGTGGAGGAATGGCTGAACAGATATGGACTGAAGGTTGTGAGAAAACCGGGAAGCGGTATTCTTGTGGACGGGACGGAGGAAAATTACCGCCGGGCTATTCGTGCGTTTATCAATGAGAATATTGATACAAAGGTTATTCGTGATGCCTATGAGGGAGAACTGTCCGGGGAAAGCGGACAGTTTGATATGCTCAAGAAAAGCAATATTGGTCAGATCCTCAATGATGATATTATGCGCCGGGTCATGGACTGTATTGTCGGTATGGATGATGTGCGCGTCCTGACTTTGACGGAGAATTCCTATGTGGGTCTGGTTATTCATATTTCCATTGCTATCAATAGAATCCTGAAAAATGAGGTTATAGAGGATGATGGGCGATGGAATGGAAATGAAAAGCAGGATGAGGACTATCAGCTGGCACAGAGTATTGTCAGGGAGCTGGAGGCGGAATTTGAAATTCAGATTCCTGATGTGGAAATTGCCTATATCTGTCTTCATATCAAGGGAGCCAAGCATGAAAAAATTCAGTGGAGCGGAAAAAGTACAGTTTCCATGGAAAACCGCGAGCTGCAGCAGCTGGTCAATGATATGATCGATGCCTATGACAGTGAAAAAGCTTATCTTTTGAAACAGGATGATGAATTTATACAGGGACTTCTGGCCCATCTTCAGCCGACGCTGATCCGTCTGATGCACGGCATGCAGATAGAAAATCCGGTACTCATGGAGATAAAGAGGGATTATCCGGATATGTATGACCGGTGCATCAAAGTGGCGGGCGTGATCGAAGCCGGCACAGGCAAAAGTGTGCCGCCGGAGGAGATTGGCTTTCTGACTGTACATTTTGGGGCGGCCATGGTCAGGCTTCAGGGACGCAGTGAGCAGGTTCGCCGTGTGCATGCAGGTGTTATCTGTTCCAGCGGTATTGGTGTGTCCAGACTTATGACTTCTAAACTTGAACGGGTATTCAGAGACAGGATGGATCTGACGACCTTTGGGAAAAATGATATTACGCCTTATGTTATCGGAAAAATGGATTTCTTTATATCCAGTATTCCCATGGAACAATTGGATGTTCCGGTCATTTTTGTGAATCCGCTGCTTGGCGATGATGATATGGAACATATCCGGAATATGATCTACCAGTACGCGAGAACCCCTGAGAAACATAAGGCTGCGGATACATTTTCCATGCAGCTGGAAGAAATCAACCTCATGGCAGCGCAGATCAACATGGTGATTAAATATATGGATTTTTTCAAGGTGGATAACCGAATCAGTTTCGATGAGCTGCTCATTGCCGTCAGTGAAAAATTATCACCTTATTCGGACAGGCGGGAGATGATCCGGGAGGACATCCGGAGAAGAGAACAGATTGCAAGCCAGGTTTTTGCTGAATTTGGCTTTGCGCTGCTCCATACAAGGACAAAGGGGGTTATCCGGCCGGTGTTCAACGTCTGTATGACCAAGGATCTGGGGCCTTTTGAGGATCCGTATTTCAAGGGGATATCCGTGGTATTCGTCATGCTGGTACCGATGGATGAGCATGTACAGGTCAATAACGATA
The DNA here is from genome assembly GCA_016297495.1 of Coprococcus sp. GTDB lineage: Bacteria > Bacillota > Clostridia > Lachnospirales > Lachnospiraceae > Coprococcus_A. The sequence continues at coordinate 4,970 of JAEDGN010000060.1, read as the reverse complement.
TCCTTGGTTATATCAGCAGCGTTCTCATAGAAGAGTATGAATTTCTGGATGTGGTATCCAGAGGTAAAAAAGAAGAGATAAGAAGCTCCCTGTCAGGATATTTAAAAAAATATTTCAACAAATATCTGTCAGGGCTGCATTAAAATGTGAACGGTTCTATCTGTCGTTTTGGTATATAGAACCGTTTTTTTATCGAGCGCAATGACATTTGGCAGTGATTTTATAAAAAGAATTTCCGCCCATCTGCGTTAATGGGCAGGAATTCTCTTAGCAGTGCATTTTCATTAAAATTATGGCACTATTTGATGATGCCAAATCCCATGTTCTTTGAATTGAAAAACAGGTAAATCCTGACCTATAATAGGTTCATAAGGAAAGCAGAGATAATGGAAAACAGTACAGATAATCAACAGGAGGTCAGGTATGTTTTTTAAGAAGAAAGAAAAGAAGGAAAAGAAAAAGGAACTGCTGTATCGGGAAAATGTCCGTGTCAATTGTCAGGCTGCTCCTCAGGAGACGGTGATCCGCCAGGTGGGACAGATGCTCGTGGATAGTGGTTATGTAGATGCGGCTTATGTGGATGCCATGCTCGAACGGGAAAAAACGGTTTCTACCTTCATGGGCAATGGTCTGGCACTTCCCCATGGAGTTGAGGCAGCGAAAAAGGATATTAAAGCTTCCGGTATTGCGGTTATGACCTTCCCGGAAGGGACGGACTGGAATGGCAATAGGGCCAATGTTGTTATCGGCATTGCCGGTGTCGGGGAGGAACATCTTCAGATCCTTTCGATTATTGCGGAAAAAATGCTGGATGAGGAATCTGCAAAGAGAGTGGCAGAAGGGGATGCGGAAACGGTCTATCAGATTCTCACAGGAAAGGAGTAATGATCAATGATTGTAACAGTTACTATGAATCCTGCAATTGATAAAACGGTAGAGGTAGATAACCTTATTCCGGGTGGCCTTAACCGGATCAGACGGGCTTTTTTCGATGCCGGAGGGAAGGGCATCAACGTGTCCAAGACCATCTGTGAGCTGGGCGGTGAAAGTGTTGCCACCGGTTTTCTGGGAGGCAATGCGGGAAAGACCATTGAGAGGGTATTGAATGAAAAGCATATCAGCAATGATTTTATCTGGGTAGAAGGCGAGACACGTACCAATACGAAGGTATTTGAGAACAGTGGTGCGGTAACGGAGCTGAATGAGCCGGGGCCGGTAATCAGTGACGGGCAGCTTGATGCGCTGAAGAGAAAGCTGGAAAGCTATGCGGGGCCGGATACATTATTTATTCTGGCAGGCAGTATTCCCGCCGGTGTTGATAAAAATATTTATGCGGACATGATCACGCTGGTACATAATAAGGGCGCAAAAGTCCTGATGGATGCAGATGGCGAGCTTTTTAAAAGAGCACTTCCGGCAGGACCGGATATTATTAAACCGAACCGTGTTGAGCTGGAGGAGTATGCAGGCATTGATTATAGAGCGTCCCATGAAGAACTGGCAGAAATGGCCAGAAAACTCATGGCCAATGGCATTGAGACGGTGGCGGTTTCCATGGGTAAAAGCGGTGCCATGTTCATTCGCCGGGACTATGAGGTCAGATGTCCGGCCCTTTCTGTAAAGGCCCATTCAACGGTCGGGGCAGGGGATGCCATGGTGGCAGCACTGGCCTATGCATGGGATAGAAAGCTTAGTAATGATGATACGGTGAAACTCTGTATGGCGACCTCTGCCGGAGCTGTTACCACTATTGGTACGAAGCCGCCGACAAGGGCTGTTGTGGATGAATTGATGAGACAGGTTATCATAGAAAAAATCGAGACAGAAAATTAGAAGTATGGAAAGGTGATCAAAATGAAGACGAAAGCAGTCAGAATGTATGGAACAAGAGATTTGAGACTTGAGGAATTTGAATTGCCTGCAATTAAGGATGACGAGATTCTGGTGAAGATCATCAGCGACAGTATCTGTATGTCTACATATAAATTGGTAGAACAGGGCAAGAAACATAAGAGAGCTCCTCAGAATATTGACACCAATCCGATTATCATCGGCCATGAATTTGCCGGTGTTATTGTGGAAGTAGGCGAGAAATGGAAAGATCAGTTTAAGCCGGGTATGAAATTTGCCCAGCAGCCGGCGCTGAATTATAAAGGAAGCCTTGCTTCACCGGGATATTCCTATGAATATTTTGGAGGCGCCTGTACTTACTGTGTGATTCCTCATGAAGTCATGGAACTGGGATGCCTGATGCCTTATGATGGTGACAGTTTTTTTGAAGCTTCTCTGGGTGAACCAATGAGCTGTATTATTGGCGGATATCATGGCAACTATCATACCAACAAGAGAAATCATGATCTTGCCGGCGGCACAAAAGAAGGCGGCGATATCATTATCCTTGGCGGATGCGGGCCGATGGGTCTTGGAGCTGTCAGCTATGGTATCCAGTTTGAGAACAAACCAAAGAGAATTGTGGTAACAGACATCGATGATGCGAAGCTTCAGCGGGCAGCCGAGGTAATTACAAAAGAATATGCCGCATCATATGGTGTAGAGCTTCTCTATGTGAATACAGCTAAAATGGCGGATCCGGTTAAAGAACTGAGAGATATTACCGGAGGTAAGGGTTATGATGATGTATTTGTATATATTCCGAACCGTGCAGTGGCTGAGATGGGAGATAAGCTGCTTGCCTTTGACGGCTGCCTGAACTTTTTTGCAGGTCCGACAGACAATCAGTTCAGCGCAGAATTGAATCTTTATAATGTGCATTATACCAGTTCTCATATTCTTGGTACAACGGGCGGCAATAATGACGATCTGATCGAGGCCAACAGACTGGCTGCCGAGGGCAGAATCGAGCCTGCCGTTATGGTAACCCATGTGGGAGGTATTGACAGCATCATTGATGCCACATTAAATCTGCCGAAGATTCCGGGCGGAAAGAAACTGACTTATACGCAGTTTGATATGCCGTTGACAGCCATTGAGGATTTCGGTAAACTGGGGGAAACAGATCCTTTATTTGCGAAACTGGATGCATCCTGTAAAGCGCACAGAGGTCTGTGGAATGCAGAGGCAGAAAAGATTTTATTTGAACATTTTGGTGTGGAAGTATAATGTTATAAGGTAAAGGGGCGAATAAATTATGGTATCTCATAAAATGATTATTACAAATCCATCAGGTCTTCATGCAAGACCGGCTTCTGTGCTGGCTATGGCAGCAGGTAAATGCAGATCCAATGTTGTGATGATTTACGGAGAAAAGAAGATTCAGGTCAAGAGTGTGCTGAATATTATGGCAGCAGGGGTAAAAACAGGTTCTGAAGTTGAGATCCAGTGTGAAGGAGCAACAGAAGCGGAAGATTTAAAGACGTTGGTGACCTTGATCGAGAGTGGATTGGGAGAATAAATATGAAGAAGGTATGTGTTGAAAAGACAGCTTCCAGAGGTATCGCCGTTGCAAAGGTATTTTTATATCAGGAGCCGGATCTGACCCCGGATCGTGCTTTGATCGGAGAGGAGCAGGTACAGGGAGAACTGGAGAAATTTGAAGCAGTGCGGGATGCAGTCGTGGAGGAGCTGAGTGTTCTGGCTGCAGAAAATGAAATCTTTGCGGCACATTTGGGGATTGCGGGGGACTATACGCTCAAGGATGGCGTTGATGCGAAGATCCGCGATGGCAGGATGAATGCTCAGATGGCCCTTTCACAGACCATTGATGAGTTCGCCGCCATTTTTGAAATGATGGATGATGCCTATATGAAGGAACGTTCGGCGGATATTCGTGATATCGGCAAGCGGATGATGGCGGGCCTGAAGGGTGTGAAGCTGCCGGATCTGGGCAGCCTTTCACAGGAAGTCATTGTTGCAGCCAGAGATATGTATCCTTCTGATACGGTTAAAATCAATCCGAAGCTGGTAAAAGGCATTATTACCCAGGAGGGCGGTGTGACGAGCCATGTTTCCATTATTGCCAAGAGTATGAATATCCCGACCCTTGTGGGGGTTAAAGGCATTCTTGACGAATTGAAGGATGGAGGTTGCATCTGCATGGATGCGGAAAAAGGCATTATCATTGTAGATCCTGATGAGGAAACGCTTGCACAGTATGAAGAGGCGCGTGCTGCCTGTGAGATGGAGCGCCTCCGCCTGGAGCAGCTGCGGAACAGGCCGGCAGTGACACAGGATGGAAAACGCATTTTTCTGTGTGTGAATGTGGGTAATGCCGATGATATCCGGCAGGCGCTGGCCATGAATATTGATGGTGTAGGCCTCTTCAGAAGCGAATTCCTCTACATGGAGAACAGTCATTTCCCGACAGAGGAGGAGCAGTATGCGGTCTATAAAGAGGCGGCCCAGCTGTGCCCGCAGGAACTGACCATCCGCACATTGGATATTGGCGGAGATAAGGAATTACCTTATTTTGAATTTGAGAAAGAGGAAAATCCGTTCCTCGGCTGGAGAGCAATCCGTATATCCCTGGATATGAAAGATATGTTTAAAACACAGCTTCGTGCCATTTTGCGGGCCAGTGCTTTCGGCCATATACGCATTATGTTTCCGATGATCATATCTCCGGAGGAATTGATCGAGGCAAAAGCAGTTGTGGCAGAGTGTAAGAGTGAACTGGCTGCAGAAGGTATCGCTTTTGATGAGAATATCGAATGTGGTATGATGATAGAGACTCCTGCAAGCGTGATGCTGGCCGATGAATTTGCCAGAGAGGCAGATTTCTTCAGCATCGGTACCAATGATCTGACCCAGTATCTTCTGGCAGTAGACAGGGGAAATAAAAAGATTGCGGATAAATATGACTATTTCCATCCTGCTGTCATCCGGGCCATTGGACATGTCATCCGGGCCGGACATCAGGAAGGCATTAAAGTCGGTATGTGCGGTGAGATGGCCGGGGATCCGAAGGCCACAGCAAAACTGCTCGAGTTGGGACTGGATGAGTTCAGCATGTC
>JAEDGN010000059.1 GCA_016297495.1 Coprococcus sp. | reverse complement strand
CTAGCTTATCTTCCGTTTAACTCGTAACGACTGCTCAGCCTGCATATATCCGATTGCACAGATACGGGCATAATTCCACCTGAAAACCGTTTGAAAATGGAATATGTCCGTATTGTACAGAGAAAAATCAGGCGGCTGAGCAGTTACTTTATTTCCTGTATTCGCAGATTCAGTGAAGTATATCGCTTCTGCTGTCTCTCGTTGTCGATCATATGGGAGATGGTGCGCTCATCGCCCACGATGGCCACACACTGCCGGGCGCGGGTCACTGCTGTATAGAGAATATTTCTGTTGAACAGCATCCTCGGGCCTGATAGGAGGGGCAGTATCACCGCCGGATACTCGCTTCCCTGGGATTTATGGATCGTGATGGCATAGGCCAGCTCCAGCTCTTCCAGCTGGGCAAAGCCGTAGGTCACACGGCGCCCCTCATCGAATTCCACCACCAGCTGCTCCGCAAAATGATTGATCTCCCGGATGATACCCATATCACCGTTGAAGACACCGATCCCCTTATCCACAGGCAGCTGATAATTGCCGAGGATCTCCCACTCGATCTGGTAATTGTTCCTGATCTGCATGACCTTGTCGCCCTCACGCAGAACGCCCTGGCGGAATTCCTTTTCCTTTTTGTCCGGTGACGGCGGGTTCAGATACTGCTGCAGCACCACATTGAGCCGCTCAACCCCCAGCTCCCCCTTGCGCATGGGGGTCAGCACCTGAATATCATAGGGTCTGGCCTGGACGAATTTTGGCAGCTTGTCCCTGATGAGGGCCACCATAACACCCAGTATCTGCTGGGCATCATAGCGCTTCAGGCAGAAAAAATCCGGTGTCTTATGGTTCAGATCAATCTGTGTGCCCTCGTTGATCCTGTGGGCATTTTTTATGATCTCACTTTCCAGTGCCTGACGGAAGATTTTCGTCAGACGCACCACATGAAAGCATCCCGAATCAATGACATCCTTCAGAACATTGCCGGGACCCACACTCGGCAGCTGGTTGACATCTCCCACCATGATCAGCCGTGTACCCACGGCAATTGCCTTCAGCAGGGCGTGCATCAAGTGGATATCCACCATGGACATCTCATCGATGATGATCACATCTGTCTCCAGAGGATTCTCCTCATTGCGCTCAAACCTGCTGCGGATCTGACTGTCATCAGGCCCGCCGGACAACTCCAGCATCCGGTGGATGGTCTGTGCTTCATAGCCCGTGGCCTCGGACATTCTCTTGGCCGCCCGCCCCGTCGGCGCCGCCAGCCGCATTTCCATCCCTTCATATTCAAAATATTTGATAATCGCATTGATCGTTGTCGTCTTGCCGGTACCGGGACCGCCGGTGATGACCAGCACACCGTTTTTTGCGGCTTCGAATACAGCTTCCCGCTGATGATCATCCAGCCGGATACCTTCATTCTTCTCAACACGGTCCAGCATCCGTCCCACTTCCGGTTCATCCACCTCATAATCAACGGCGAGCCGCCCCAGCATCCCCGCCGTCTCCATCTCCAGATAATAATAGGAAGTACCATAAACAACCGGTACTTCATCAATCTTTTTCACCACAATCTTTCGATCCATCTGAAGGCTTTGAAGCAGCTCCTCCACCGCCTCCTGTTCCACCTCCAGCATCTGAGCCGTCTTCTCCGTCAGCAGATCGGCCGGTATGTAGGTATGTCCGGACAAGGTCCCCTGCTGCAGCATATAGATAATGCCGCTGCGGATACGGAAATCGGAATGAGAACCGATGCCCGCCTTTTTGGCGATCTCATCGGCCAGCTTAAAACCGATGCCATTCATATCATCTGCCAACCGGTAGGGATTCTCCCGGATGATCCGGTATGTCTCGTCACCGTACTGCTTGTAGATCCTCAGCGCCAGCGCCGTTGTGATTCCATACTGTGCCAGAAACATCATGGCCTGCCGCAGATCCTGCTTCTCATGAAACTGCTGATAGATTTCCTGGGCCTTCCGCTCACTGATGCCCTTGATCTCCGCCAGGCGCTCCGGCTCCTCCTCTATAAGGCGGAAAGTATCCTTTTTGAACTTCCCGACGATCTTAGCGGCCAGCGCCGGACCAATACCCCTGATAGCGCCTGATCCCAGATAACGCTCAATGGAATACTCATCCTCCGGCACCTCCGCTGTCATACTGGACACTTTGAACTGTCTGCCATAGACCTGATGTTCCGTGTATTCACCTTCGGCCTTCAGATACTCCCCCTCATCCAGGGAGGTCACATTCCCGACGCAGACGATCTCCTCCCCCTGGCACATCAGGGAGAATACCGTATAGCCATTGGTCTCATTGTGATAGACAATATGCTCCACAAGTCCCTGTATACTCTCCATTCACTCACCCTTTTATCCAAAAACAGCGAAATAAACGTAACTGTTCAGGCCTTCACCTGTTTCCCTTCAAGGAACTCCGTATAACGGCCTGTCCCGATGGCAACTGCCGAAATCGGGTCATCCACAGCCGTCGTCCGTATTCCCGTTGTCTCCTCCACAAGATCATCCATACCATAGAGCAGGCTTCCGCCGCCCGTCAGGAGAATGCCCCTTGTGGCTATATCCGCCGCCAGCTCCGGCGGGGTCTCCTCCAGCACCTGGTGAATGCCCTCCAGGATCTGAATAATATTGTCCTTGAATGCCTCCAGAGTCTCCGCACTGCTGATCTCCACAGTCTTCGGAAGTCCTGTCAGCAGATCCCGTCCCTTGACCTGCATAGTCAGCGGATCCACACGTTCATAGACACCGCCGATCCGGATCTTGATCTCTTCTGCCGTCCTGTCCCCCACCAGCAGATTGTGGGTCTTGCGCAGATAACGGATGATGGCATCGTCAAAATTGTCTCCGGCTATCTTCAGGGAACGGCTGATCACCGTATCTCCCAGAGATATGACCGCAATATCCGTCGTACCGCCGCCGATATCAATGATCATATTGCCGCACGGACGGGATATGTCAATACCCGAACCAAGCGCCGCCGCAATAGGTTCCTCAATAATCATAACATCTCTGGCTCCCGCCTCCAGCGTTGCCTGCCAGACTGCATTCTTCTCCACTTCCGTGACACCGCTCGGCACGCCGACACAGACCCGCGGACGCTTCAATGTCTTGCGCCCTACAGCCTTCTGTATGAAATAACGCAGCATCTTCTCTGTAATCGTATAATCCGAAATCACGCCCTGCCGAAGCGGACGCACAGCGGCAATATTCCCGGGCGTCCTGCCCATCATCTGCCGCGCCTCCTCGCCAATCGCCTTGATTTCATTTGTATCTTTATCATAAGCCACCACTGAAGGCTCCTTCAGTACAACGCCCTTGCCTCTCACATAGACAAGAACACTGGCCGTACCCAAATCAATTCCAATATCTGAACCTGCCATATACTTCCCCTTTCTCTATCCCTCGGGTATCTCTATTTATTATAACGTATTTTCAGCAAATTACCACTGGTTTTTGCACCGAACCGTCCCCGTCAGACAAAAACAGAGGGACTGCGCTTTCTGCGTCAATCCCTCATCAGATCCGTTGATATTCCGATAACAGCTATCCTACATATTAAACAGGTGCGCTCTTTTATCAAAATAAACCTTATTGGCAACAATCATGATAATCGAGATAACCAGACTCATGATAACATCGGCGCTCATGAGATTCATGCCTGTCGCGAAGGAAGCACCTGCCACATAGATCAGGTTCATGGCAAAGGCCAGTGCGTATAAAAGCAGTAAATGCTTCGGAGCACCTGTCCGGTAATGGGCAAGCTTACTGCGGACAATAAAGGAGTAAACACCCAGAGCCACCAGTGCGGCACCATATATAATGTCAACAATCTTCAGACCGCTGTAAAGATCATAGACCTGGGATGCCGTATCCGCATCGCCGTACTGCATGCCGATCACCGCCTGCACACCCATAAATATATTGCTGATACCTGACAAAAACAGCGAAACATATATGAGAAACTTGAACCATTTCATCGGCATGGATGGCCTGCTGTCGTAAGGCCTGTCATAAGTCGTATAACTGCTGCCGCTTCCCGTCGGCTGTCCCTCCACAGACTGCCGCTCCGCAAAAGAATCACCGGCTGAAAATCCGGTCTCCTCCGACACCGGCTGACCCTCTACCTTCGCACCGCAGGACGGGCAGTATTTTGCCTCATCTGCCAGTAACTGACCACATGCTGGACAACGCATAATCATTCCTCCATCTTATAGTAAAAGTTAATTAAACTTGTAAATCTTCTGGGCCATACGATAACCTCTGATAACGATACCATAGGAAATCCTGCCCGGCGGATTGCTGACAATACCTCTGCCGCCCAGACGGACACGCCAGTACATGCTCGGATATTTCTTCTTAAAATACTGCCACAGCTCGCGGCGCTTCTCCAGATTCTCCGGTGTTCCCGAAATCAGCAGCATAATCGATGTCACACAGCAGATCATCGACAGATAACTCATCATATACCTTGACAGATGTTTATTCGGGACATCCTGAGGCAGGCAGTAGGCATCGATCATCAGCTTGTTCACATAAATCTGCTGGTCGATCCGGCTGATCATGACCTTCTCATTGACCGACTGATCATTCCTGCCGATAAAGTATCTGTACAGATCCACATTCAGATAATACAGTGTCTTCACATACGGCAGCGGCACATAGACGAAGAGATTGTCCACATAGAATGTATGCTTCGGCAGCTCCAGCCCGCTCTCTCTCAGCACCTTCGTTCTGTAAATAACAGAATGCATCAGAAGATTCTGATCCGGCTTGAATCTGCGGACCTCATCCCATCCGAAGATCTTCTCTTCCGGAAGCACCTTGTGATAGCCTATGGTATGAGAAGTTCCGTCTTCCACATGCTCATATACATAATTGCAGATAAACAGATCCACACGCTTACGGTTGTCTCTGAACTGCTTCAGTCTGTTCAATACGATCTTGTAGCTCTCAATATCCAGCCAGTCATCAGAATCCACCACCTTGAAATACATGCCCTTCGCATTGGCCAGTCCTGTATTGACCGCGCCGCCATGGCCGGCATTCTCCTGATGGATGGCCCTACACATCCCCGGATACTTTGCTTCATATTCATCGGCAATGGCTGCCGTACCGTCACTTGAGCCATCATCTACAATAAGAATCTCCACGTCCTCGCCCCCCGGAAGCAGGGAATCAATGCACTTACGCATATAAGCTTCCGAATTGTAGCACGGAACCGCAAAAGATAGGATTTTCAAATTAATCACCCTCCTGAAATTACTTCTATTCTATCTTAACAGTTCATTCCTCAAAATACCAGTCTTAAAATCTTACTTTTTTATAACTTCTGCCTATCTTCCCCGCAGTTTATTGTAAAGACTGACAACTGCCAATACGGCCAGGTTAACGATGACGATGCTGGCGCCTGTCGGCAGATTCAGTTTGAAGGACAATATGAGTCCGGCCAGGAAACATAATACTGACAGGATGACGGAAAGTATGGCGACTGATCTGAAACTGGCCACCAGCTTCCTGGCGATAACAGCCGGGAAGATGATCAGACTGGAAATCAGCAGGCTGCCCATCATCCGCATGCCCATGACAACGGTCAGCGCCGTCAGAAGGGCAATGAGGAACTGATAAAATCCCACGTTGATTCCGCTGGCCTTCGCAAAGTTCTCATCAAAGGTGATCAGAAACAGCCGGTTATAGAATAAAACGAACAATCCCAGTATGACAACGGATAAAATAACACTGAACAGAACATCCTCCCGGCTCATGGCCAGGATACTTCCGAACATATAGCCATTGACGTCCACATTAAAACCGCTGCTCATGGCCGTGATAATGACGCCGATGGACAGGGCACCCGTTGCCACCATGCCGATGGCCGTATCGCCGCCGGTCCTGGAGCGCTGGGACCAGAACATGATCAGGCAGGCTGCCGCAATAACAATGGGAATGGAGACAGCCATGACCGGCAGCGCCAGGGCAACAGCCAGTGCAGTGGACGCAAATCCCACATCACCCAGTCCATGTCCGATGAGAGAATATCTTTTCAGTACCAGTATCACGCCAAGGAGGGCCGCACAGAGGGAGATCATGACTCCTGCCGCGATTGCCCGCTGGACAAAAGGATAAGACAATGCCTCAACAAATTGTTCCATGATAATGTCCTCCCTCCCCGGCACAGCGATGGCACCATGCCTCATTGTCGCCGTCAAATTCCACCGTCTGGTTCATCAGGATAATATGGCTGGCATATTGTTCCACCTGCTCCAGATCATGAGAAACCATCAGGATCGTCACGCCCTGTTTCTTATTAATCGTATCAATCAGCTCATAAAATTCCGCCGTAATGGCCGGATCCAGACCGGCACACGGTTCATCCAGTATCAGCAGCTTCGGCTTCCTGCAAAGCGCCCTGGCCAGCAGGACCCGCTGCTTCTGCCCGCCTGACAGATTGCCGATCCGGTAATCGGCCAGTTCGGATATGTTCAATATATCCATGGCCTCTGCTGCCTGTTTTTTGTCCTCCTTCGTATAGAAAGGAAAACGCCGTCCCGACTTCTGCTTGCCCGTCAGCACGACCTCCCGGACCGTGGCCGGAAAATCCCGTTCAATATCCGTCACCTGGGAAAGGTAGGCATACTGCTCCGGTGACAGGCTGAGTTCAATCCCGCCCGAAGTAATCGGTACCAGACCCACGATTCCTTTGACCAGTGTACTCTTGCCGGATCCATTGCTGCCTATGATACAGGCATATTCACCTGCTTCTATTTGAAAGGATGTATGTTCGACAGCCACACGCTTATCATCACTGTATATAATGGATACATCCCTGACTTCAAGAATTGCCATTTCGTCCTCCTGCTATCTATTCCAATGCCTTTTTCAGCGTCTCAACATTCTGCTGCATCAAATCAATAAAGGTCACACCCGACTCAAAATCATCCTTTGTCACATTATGACAGGTGGAAAACATCAGCATCTCCGCCCCGGTTGTCTCAGCAATGGCCCGGGCCACATTCGGCGTTGACAATTCTTCATAAAGAATATATTTCACCTGATGTTCCTTCATATAATCAATCACTTCCGCCATCTGGGCCATACTTGGCTCCGTATCGGCAGAGCAGCTGTCATAAACACTTTCATAATCCAGATCATAACCATGGATAAAATAGCCGTAGGCAAACCGTCCGCCAAATACGATATCCCTCCGGCCGCCTCCTGCAACCGTCGCTCTGATCTCTGCATCCAGCGCCTCCAGCTGCTCCAGATACACCTCCGCACGGGCCTGATAATCAGCGGCATGGGCCGGATCGAGCTCACAGAATACATCGGCAATGGTCTCCACCATCTGCATGGCATTGTGCATGTCCAGCCATATATGCGGATCATAGGTATGCTCATGATGGTGTTCCTCATGTCCATGTTCCTCTTCATGATCATGCTCATCTTCCTCTTTCATCATATCAACGCCCTGTGAAGCATCGACAATGCGCACCCGGGTCATATCCACACTGTCTGCCAGCTCCTGCGCCCAGGGCTCCATCTCCGCACCGGTATAGATGAACATATCTGCCTCCGATATCTCAATCATATCTCCCGGTGTGGGATCATACATATGGCTTTCCATTCCCGGCAGCAGAACCAGACTTACCTCGGCATCATCTCCGCCGATCTGCCGTGCAAAATCATACTGGGGAAAAAGTGTCGTCACCACCTGCAGCTTCCCGGTTCCATCTGTCTCTGTCCCTTCACCGGAAGCATTCCCATTATTCTCCATTCTGCTGCATCCCGCTGTCACGATCAGGACGATCAGACATCCGATCAGCGGCAGACACATCTTCAATTTCTTTAACATTGATACCCGCCTTCCTTAATGGAACTAAGTTTCATTAAGCAATGATACAATGAGACAGAGAAAAAGTCAACTACCACATTTATTTTTTCAAAAACCTCTGAAAATAAAGCAAACACCTTTTGTTATCTTTCCGGAGCTACTATCGATATTTTACCAATACTATTGTAATTGTTACTATTGCAATAAATAAAACTAATGCATGACTTCCAACATATAGAAATGGAGTTTGGGGAAATATGAGAAATGAATTGAATTTTGAAGTTGGCTGCCGCATCCGCAACCTGCGGGAATATGCACATTACACCCGTGAAGTACTGGCCGAGAAGGCCGATATATCTGTCCAGTTTCTTGCCGATATCGAAACCGGAAGGAAAAGCATGACCGTAAAAACGCTGAGAAATATTGCCCAGTCTCTGCATGTTTCGGCAGATTATATTATATTCGGCAGCAGCTCGCCTGAAGATAAGGACGCGAACAGTTCCAATCTTTTCCTTATGTTCGAACGGCTGACACCAAAGGAAAAGCATTATGCTGAAGAGATACTGAAGCTATATATTGATGCCCTGTCCTGCAGCAAATCCGGACATTAATGAAGGTATTGTATATACCATGCAAACACGGCATGGCATATACAATACCTGTATTCAACTATAGAAAGATCTCGCGAAGCACTCTTCCGTCGGCATCGGGCAGCGTCAATCCCATGATTTCAGCTATGGTCGGTCCCTCATCAAGCAGTGACATCTCTCCGATATCGATTCCCGGCCGTATATCAGGCCCGGCAATCATGAATACGGTCTGATAATCCTGTCTTCCCGGGTGATAGCCATGGGTAGCCTTCTGTATGGCCGGTATCTCATTCACATCCAGCTCATCCTGAAAATAAAAGCCTTTCCGCGCTTCCAGCATAAACGTACATTCCGGATCGGCACCCAGTTCTTCTGCCTTTTTCTTTGAATAAATGGCAGCAATACCATTATCGGGATCCTGCTTCATCACCCGCAGCAGATCATAGACCTCATTTTTCAAACGTATCTGTTCACTGCTGTCAAGTCCTTCTTTGCGAATATAGACATAGGCAGAGCCATCGCAATTCCTGCATATGACTTTCCACTCAGAGATTTTGCCTTTTTTCACCTTCAGATATCCCTGTTCACGGAAAATCTTATTGAGCAGGACCACATTTCGTACATCCATCTGACTGTGATCTCCCAACAGCACCAGTGTCGTATCGCGGCGGATATCCATACCACAGTGCTTCATCACCGACAGCAGCTCGCCGATACGGCGGTCATGCCTTTCAAGGGCTTCCTGCGCTTCCTCCGAGCAGACACCATGATCATGCCGCTGGCTGTCCAGATCTGTCATATGCGCCAGCGTCAGATCCGGTCTGCAGGTCCGCAGCGTATATTTCAAAGCAGCCTGCGTAAAATTGTCCAGTGCCGGCTGGCGTTTGCCGTCCCGCAGCTTCCCGAACTTCTGATTCATGGTAAGCTGATAGCCCAGCGTGCCATTTGCCATGGAAGTCAGAATCTGATTACTCCACGGACGATTGGCAAATATCTCCGGCATATTCCATGTGATACGGGATTTTGCTGTCACAGGCCACAGCAGGGCTGCCACCTTCAGGCCCCTGTCCAGAGCCTCGTCATACAATGTCGTCCCTTTGATATACTTCCGCTGCCAGCACCAGTCCGGCGAACTTCGCTCCGGCTGTAATAATGTATTGTTGACCACACCATGATGGGCCGGTGTCCGTCCCGTCACAATGGTGGCATGGGCCGGATAGGTCAGTGACGGATAGATGGACGTCACCTGTGAGCTGTAGGACGCATATTTCAGAAATTTTTTAAAATTCGGCAGCTGCCGGACAGTCTCAAAGTCGATGCTGCCCAGAGCGTCCAGAGAAATCACGATCACACGCCTGCTTTTTCCCAAGCTAATCCTCCCCTTCCCTGATCTTTTTCATATGATCCTTCATCACCTTTTCATATCCCAGATCTCCCGGATGATAAAACTTCATATCCTTGTATGCATCCGGCAGATACTGCTGACGGACATAGTGATTCGGAAAATCATGGGCATATTGATACCCAATGCCGTGCCCCAGCTTCGCAGCGCCGCCGTAATGCGCATCCTGCAGATAGGCCGGAATCGGTGCCTGCCGGCTCTTCCCCACCAGCTCCATGGCCGCATCAATGGCCATGATGGCCGAATTGCTCTTCGGGGCACAGGCCACATAAGCCGCCGCCTGTGCCAGTGTGATCCGTGCTTCCGGCATACCCAGCCGCTCCACAGCCTGAGAAGCAGCCACAGCCACCTGCAGCGCCTGAGGATCGGCATTGCCCACATCCTCCGATGCACAGATCATAATCCGCCTTGCAATAAAGGCCGGTTCCTCCCCCGCATAGAGCATCCGGGCCAGATAGTAGATCGCCGCGTCGGGATCCGAGCCCCGCATACTTTTTATAAAAGCGGAAATGGTATCATAATGGTTATCTCCGGTCTTATCATAACGCATCACCCGCCGCTGGATACATTCAGAAGCCACTTCCAGTGTAATATGAATCTTTCCGTCCTGCGACGGCTCTGTTGTCAGCACACCGATCTCGATGGCATTCAGTGCCATACGGGCATCTCCACCGGACAAATCAGCCAGAAAACCCACAGCCTCCTCTGTAATATCCGCCCCGTAGGCGCCCATGCCCCGCTCCGTGTCATAAACGGCCCGGCGGATCAGCACTTTAATATCCTCCACAGACAACGGCTTCAGTTCAAAAATGATTGAGCGCGAAATAAGCGCGCCATTCACCTCAAAATAAGGATTCTCCGTCGTCGCTCCAATGAGTATCACCGTTCCGTCTTCTACAAAAGGCAGCAGATAATCCTGCTGACTCTTATTGAACCGGTGAATCTCATCTACAAACAGAATCGTCTTCTTCCCGAACATCCCCATTCTGTCTTTGGCTTCCTGTACAACCTGCTCCATATCCTTCTTGCCTGCCACCGTGGCGTTAATCTGAGTAAACACCGCACTGGTGGTATTGGCTATGACCCTGGCAATGGTCGTCTTCCCCGTTCCCGGCGGCCCGTACAGAATGATGGAGCTCAGCTTATCCGCCCTGATGGCCCGGTACAGCAGCTTATCCTTTCCGATAATATGCTGCTGGCCCACAATCTCATCCAGCGTTCTCGGACGCAGCCTCGATGCCAGCGGAGATTCCTTTTCCATTTTATCTTCTCTCATATAATCAAATAAATCCATGACAGTCCTCCATATATTATCTAATTCTACAATATATTACCGTCAGAAACAACCTTTTGTTTCCTGACTCACATTGTAGAAATTTTATAAACCTTTTAGAAAAGTTTATACTAGGTTAATTGAACCTGACATATAGATTCGATAACATACTATTGTGTATGATGTCATAACTGTCATCATATGTCGAATAGAAAGGACGAATGAGTATGGCTGGATTTTTGACCCATTATCTATTTGGAATGGAAACATGTGACAAGCTTTCAGACAATTATATCCACGATGTCATCAAAAATAATAATCATGCTTTTCTGATCGGGCTTCAGGGCACAGATCTTCTGTCCTTCAACCCTCACATGCTCTCCAAGCGCGGGCTTTCCTACCGCACGGCTTCCATGTCGCTGCGCAATCAGGAATATGCGGCTTTTTTCAATAATATGCTGGATTATATCTGTGGACTGCATGACCGTGAACGGGATATCTGCATTGCTTATATGGCGGGATTCCTGTGCTATTTTGCCATTGACCTCTCATCCTCACCTTATATACTTTTCAGAGTATGGCAGGATCTTCCGGCTAAATGCCGTTCCTCACGTATGATCATACACCGGCGGGAAGTGGAAACCATCATTGATACTGTTCTGCTGCGCAGCCGGTGTCATATGGAGCCTTCACAGCTCAACTTCGAAGCCCTGACCTTCGCCAGCAGAAAGGAATTGTCCGCCATCTCCCATATGATGCGGCAAACTATACAGACAACCTACAAATACAATATCTCTCTGAGTGAGATCAGCAATGGTGTCCGCGCCATGAGGCGGCGCAATATCCGTCCGAAGCCGAATACCCGGTTCCGCCAGATACTGAGCCGGACTATGGAACAGTCTCTGCCGCTGCTGCACCACCCGAGAAAGATTTATGAAGATTATCTTGCGGACGAACAGGATTATATGAATATTGAAGGCAAGCCATGGTATGCCTATCCCGGATGTCCGGAGGCCTCCTACCTGTCCTTCGAGGGTATTTTCAATCAGGGTCTTCAGAGCAGTCACGAACTGCTGGAGGATCTGGACAGCTGCCTGTCCTGGGGCATGGACAGAGCTGCACTGATCAACAGTATCATTCATCTGACACCTTATGCCGGAACATAACAAGGACTGCTGTACTGATGAAACAGTACAGCAGTCCTTGCTGTTTAATCTCTTTCCTTAATCCAGTTCTTTTT
>JAEDGN010000148.1 GCA_016297495.1 Coprococcus sp. | reverse complement strand
CCGCTGCCGGTGTACCTGTTCTTCTTGAATAGATAAAGGTAAAAGCACTGTCAAAACCGACTTTCTCCACCACATCCATGGTTTCAAGGAAGTCTTCCTCTGTCTCGCCCGGAAATCCGACAATGATATCTGTTGTCAGGGAGATATCCGGGCAGGCCTTCCGTATTTTGTCCACCAGTGTCAGATAATCCTCCTTCGTATACTTACGATTCATCACTTTCAGGATCCTGCTGCTGCCTGACTGCAGCGGCAGATGGAGATGCCGGCAGATTTTCTTCGAATGGCTCATGACTCCGATCAGTTCATCAGACAGATCCTTTGGATGAGAGGTCATAAACCGGATCCTCTCCAAGCCTTCAATCTTCTCTATCTCCTGCAAAAGAGCAGCAAAACTCATGGGCTGCTCCAGATTCTTGCCATAGGAATTCACATTCTGTCCCAGCAGCATGACTTCCACCACACCGTCGGCCACTGCTCCTTCGATCTCCCGGATGATATCCTTCGGTTCACGGCTCCGTTCCCGCCCTCTTACATAAGGTACGATGCAATAGCTGCAGAAATTATTACATCCAAACATGATATTGATTCCGGTCTTAAAGGCATACTTCCGCTCATTCGGGAGATCCTCCACGATCTGGTTCGTATCCTTCCAGATATCGACCACCATTTTCCCAGTATCCAGACGCTGCTGAATCAGTTCCGCAAGTTTAAATATATTGTGCGTGCCGAAAATAATATCCACATGGCGGTAATTCTTCCTGATCTTCTCCACCACCTGCGGCTCCTGCATCATACAGCCGCAGAGAGCAATCATCATATCCGGATGCTTCTGCTTCATCTTCTTCATATAGCCCAGATGCCCATATACACGAAGATTGGCATTCTCACGGACCGTACAGGTATTATAGATGACAAAATCCGCTTCCTCTGATTCTGTCTCCACAAAACCGATTCTCTCCAGAATACCCGCCAGCTTCTCGGAGTCACGGGCATTCATCTGACAGCCGTAAGTTTGAATATTGTAGGTCCTGCTTTTACCCGTGCGCTCCTTCTCTTCTTCCATCCGCTGACGCAGCTGATCCATAAAATAGAGCTGGCGTTCCGGCTCTGATGCCGGAACAGCCTCCATAAAATCTATATTTGCATAATCCTTTTTATTCATAGGTTTCCTCCAATAGTATTGCGCTATATCCCGCGTAACCCATCTTAACATATAAATATAAAGTTGGCAATTTATAAATTCAGACTCTTTTGATTCTTCCAATAAATTCAGACATCGAATCGGTATTAAGATTGCATTCCAGAAATCCTTTTCCGGTAAGAACATATACATGCAGAAACAGCTGCGGTTCCTGTTGGACAACCTCTTTTTTTGAAATCATTTTTCTGCTTTTCTTCCTTGGTTTTTTCTTTTTCAGATATTCATCTTTGTATCGATCATGTAAATCAAGGAAAACTGCATTCAGACCTTCCAGGAATTCAAAAGTGACCTGTGAGGATACCTCACCGCATTGACTCATCAGCTCATTGACCAGTACCCGTACAGAAGCCCGTCCATTGATGGTCATTTGTGACATCGGTGCCTGCCACATGATTGTAGTAATATTTCCATGACAAAGCCGGATTCTGTCTTTATCAAAATAAAGTCTGCACTGCCTGCCTCTTTGCATCGCAAACCCGTTTCTGCACGGGAACACATATCCGGCTGCTTTTTTCAAATCATATGTATCATTGAATAGACCATCTCCCGGCAGCTTTACAGCTTTGCTGTTCAAATAAGCATCCATATTCAAATAAAAAATATCATTGATATTGATCCATTTTGCCTGATCATAATAATATTTCCCGTTAATATAGAGGAGAATCCTGCATTCATCCGGATCCAGACAGATATCCAACACATTTTCCATGCCAAAGCACAGCCTGCATTTTTGCTCATTCTGTTTTTTTGCCGAGATCAGATACATTTGCACAGATCCATCTGTTTTTACCAGAGCCTGATCATCATTACCCATCAATTCCAAAGCACGATAAGCCTTTGATAATTTAGACAACTTCACTTCGGCAAATTCAGGCATTGACTTACCCTGCATCTCATTCATCAGCCATATTGTCACACCTGCCTGTCTTTGAGACATTCTGTTACCGGCAGAAAAATCCGGAATCAATCTTATCAGTTCTTCCTGACTGAAATCCCCTTTATTGGCCATGAAAAATTCTTTCGACAGAAACGGCAGTACAAAACCACGTCGGCCATATTGTCTGGCCAGGCGATCAATACATTCGTCCGGTATATCATCATCCAGCCTGCTGACCTCCTGCCCCATCTCCTGAAAATCCTCAAGTGTTTTCATTGAATCTTTATGCAGAATATTTGCAACTTCATAAACCTTCATTGACATTTGACATTCCTCCTGTAAAATCACAACAGTTTTTTACCAGTCTCTATTCAATTATCAAGGAACAATAAACATATTTTATACCAGACAACAAAAAATGCATTAAACCGTCAGTTTAATACATGAAAAAATCCTCCGCCGGCAGATATTTCACTGCCAACGGAGGATATGCATACTTTTTTATTCAATTGTGTATCATAC
>JAEDGN010000147.1 GCA_016297495.1 Coprococcus sp. | reverse complement strand
CAGTTGAAGGGAGCCATTGAGGAAGCATTGCGGTTTATTCCGGAAAAGGATCGGAGGGAGGCTGTTAAGAAGTCCTGTGCGAGAACGTTTCAGGCACTGCGGATTGATGTGAACAGTGAATTTGAAGTGTTGTATGCTTTCCTTGAAAAACTGCCGGATGTTTTGGCACCGGGCGGCCGGGTGGCGGTTCTTACATTTCATTCCGGTGAAGATCGCCTTGTGAAACAGATGTTTAAACAATTTTATAAAGAAGGTAGCTACAGTGACATTGCGAAGGATGTGATCCGTCCTTCAGCTGAAGAATGTGCAAGGAACAGCCGGGCAAAGTCAACGAAGATGCGCTGGGCTATTCGGGCGAAAGAATAAGAATATGAAAGAGTTTTCATCTATATGTAAACTCTTTTTTAAATCAATAAAGGAGTGGGGCATGAAAAGTACACTATTGATGATAATTGTCTGTATGTGTCTTACGGCATGCAGTACAAAAAAGGAAACTGAGGAAGAAAGTTTTATCAAAATAACTGAGAGCCATGAGACGGATTCTACAGAGGAAAGTGAGATAAATGAACCGGTCAGTATTTTTTCAAAAGAGGAGGAAGAAAGATTTTGTGAGGAAGCCATGAGAGCAGCAGATTTATGCTCTGATATTTACCGGGAAGCGGAATTAATAAATCTGGATTCAGATTATGCATACAGAATATTGACGGAGGATCAGTGTCAGCGTCTCGTTGAGAGGCTTGGAGAGGAAGGATTTGTCAGTGTAGCGGATGATATGAATATGGAAAATTATGAACAGGTGAACCTGTTTTATTCCGAATATATATCGGGAAAGGACAGTATGGTGACCATTTTCAAAGTGTATGAAAGCGGAATTTTATCTTCTCAGACCTTTGCGTGCAGAAATGGCAGTCTTCAGTTTTATTATGTGGGTATGGAATGGAATCGGGACGGAAATCCGGAGATCATTGGATGCGGTATGAATGAGCTGGAGAGTATTTTGCTTACAGAGAAAGGTTATTTTATTTATCGAAATGCCTATGTCATGGAACATGCAAGTTTTGGCGGTTATTTCAGAGTGGAACCTTTATCGGAAATGTGCAGGCAGCTGACGAAAAAGTATGTGAAAGGTTTGAGTTATCTGAATTATAATATGCTGGTGACGAACTGGGATGAGAGCAATGTAACAGATATTCTCATGCCGTGTATGTTTGAGGATATTTACCGTATTTATACAGGAGAAAATCTAAAAGTTGAAGATGGAAGGATACCGGCGGGAATCTATGAGCAGATCATGACAAGGTATTTTCCGGTGACGACAGATGAACTCAGGCAATATTGTGGCTATGATACAGATAAGGACAGCTATAAATACGAAAGAATCCGGGCAAAGCCTTATCCTGTTTTTGGTGAGGTTGTCGATTACAGCGAAAATGGTGATGGGACATGGACATTGATCATTGATGGCGTGCGCCCGGATTATAATGAGGATTGTGTGTATAAAAATAAGCTGGTTGTGTGTCCATTTGAGGATGGAACTTTTAAGTATTTGTCAAATAATGTGGAGGAAAAAGTCCATTTTGACTTTTGATAAAATGCATTTCATACATTAACTTAATAAATTGTTGAAGAATGTATTGAATTTTAATACAAAAAATGGTATATTCTAGGTTATATATTGATTATCATACTTAGAAAGTTTGTGGAGAAAATGATTCAGTCAGAAAAACTTTTAGAAATTAAGGATCTGTGTGTTGAATTTAAGACGGTTGAAGGTACGGTAAAGGCTGTCAATCACTTAAATTACACATTACATAAAGGTGAGAAACTTGGAATCGTCGGCGAGAGCGGAAGCGGAAAGAGTGTATCATCTCTTGGAATTATGCAGCTTATTCCGAATCCTCCGGGAAAGATTACGGAGGGTGAGATTCTCTATAAGGGAAAGGATCTGGTGAAGGTTCCGGAGAAGGAGATGCAGCATATCCGGGGGAATGAAATATCCATGATTTTCCAGGAACCTATGACTTCTCTGAATCCGATCATTAAATGCGGTAAGCAGATTGCAGAATCTCTTCGGCTTCACCGTGGATTGAATAAAAAAGATGCCATGAAAGAGGCTGTTCATATGATGCGGGCTGTAGGTATTGCGAATCCGGAAGTTCGTGCCCATGAATATCCGCATCAGATGTCCGGCGGTATGCGTCAGCGCGTAATGATTGCGATGGCTTTGGCCTGTCAGCCTCAGATTTTGATCGCGGATGAGCCGACAACCGCATTGGATGTGACGATTCAGGCTCAGATTCTTGATCTGATCCGTGATTTGAATAAAAGGATGAATACCTCTGTTCTTTTTATTACCCATGACCTTGGTGTCATCAGTGAGTTATGTGATACGGTTATCGTTATGTATACAGGACATATTGTAGAGCAGGCACCGGTGCGAGATCTGTTTAAAGATCCAAAGCATCCGTATACGATCGGATTGTTGAGTGCGATTCCGAGAATTACGAAGGATCGGCCGCCATTGTCAACAATTGAAGGAATGGTGCCGAATCCGACGGAACGCATTGAGGGCTGCAGTTTCTGGCCAAGATGTCCTCATGCGACAGAAA
>JAEDGN010000013.1 GCA_016297495.1 Coprococcus sp. | reverse complement strand
TGCCACGGGGAATCTATCAGGAAGAAACGAATGAGCATGTGGATAATGTCTGTGCTTTTGTTCGTCCCGGTGAGGTGGTGCTGGCCTGGACCGATGATGAGAATGATCCCCAGTGGCCTTTGAGCAATGCCTGTCTGGAGGTACTGGAGAAAGAGCGGGATGCACGGGGAAGAAAGCTGACCGTACATAAGCTGCCGATCCCGAAAAAGCCTGTCTGTATTACGGAATATGATCTGAAGGGTTTTCAGTTTGAAGAAGGCGAGGATGTTCGGGAAGCCGGAGAGAGACTGGCGGCCAGCTATGTGAATTTTTATATATCCAATGGCGGTGTTATTGTTCCACAGTTTGGAGATGAGCACGATCAGCTGGCAGTGGATATTCTGGGAAGCCTGTTCCCGGAAAGAAAAATCTATCCGATTCAGGCAAGAACTGTTATCGTGGGAGGCGGTAATATCCATTGTATTACTCAGCAGATTCCTGCAGGGAGGAGAGAGTCAGAATGAGAAAAGTAACAATTGGCGCGGTTCAGATGTGCTGCAGTCATTCCGAACAGGAAAATATTGAGAAGGCAGACCGGATGACCCGTGAGGCGGCCGGAAGAGGGGCCAATATCATCCTTCTTCCGGAGCTCTTTGAACGGCCCTATTTCTGCCAGGAGCGGCGGTATGACTATTATCATTATGCAAAATCTGTCATGGAGAATGATGCAGTTTGCCATTTTATGAAGGTGGCAGCGGAGCTTCAGGTAGTCATTCCTGTGAGTTTCTATGAGAAGGACGGTACAAGGCTGTTTAACAGTGTGGCAATGATCGATGCAGATGGCCGACTCATGGGAGTATATCGTAAGACACATATTCCGGATGATCATTATTATCAGGAAAAATTCTATTTCACACCGGGAGATACAGGTTTTAAGGTATGGGAGACAAGATACGGAAAAGTCGGTGTGGGTATCTGCTGGGATCAGTGGTTCCCTGAGACAGCTCGTTCCCTTGCTTTAAACGGGGCGGAAATGCTGCTGTATCCGACAGCCATCGGCAGCGAGCCGATTCTGGAGTGCGACAGTATGCCCCATTGGCGCAGGTGTATGCAGGGCCATGCAGGCAGCAATCTGATGCCGGTGGCCGCAGCTAACCGTATCGGACGTGAAGATGTGGAGCCGTGTACAGAAAACGGGGGACAGAAATCCTCCCTTGTTTTCTATGGTTCATCATTTATTTCGGATGAAACCGGGGAACTGGTGACCAGTGCTTCCAGAGATCAGGAGGAAGTGCTGACTGCATCCTTTGATCTGGATGAGATTGCAGAAAATAGAATGAGCTGGGGGATTTTCCGGGACAGAAGACCGGAATGCTATGGCGATATGATTTAAAAGATGCCGCAGAATGGGCGGGCGTATTCATTTGGATATGCCCGCCCATTCTGAATTTACATGAGTAATAAATTTAATGATTTTCGAAGTATAGAGCCAGTGTCTGAGTGAGTTCATCTATGCGTCTTTCGGCAAATGGTGACTGCAGGCCGCAGGCTTGAAGGGTATTCTCAAAAGTTCCGCGTTTTCCTGCCGTTACCAGATCGTTATAAATACTGCAGGCCTGATCGAAATCTTCCTGTGAAATCTCCCATATTTCCAGTGCGGGGATGGCCGACACCGCATAGCTGATATAGTAAAAAGGCTGATCATAATTGTGGTTCGTCAGCACCCAGTCGTAACCCGGTATGTCAGGATCTTCTGATAAACCGTATTCAGCAGAAAGTCTTCCGTATATAGCATTGATTTCTTCAAGGGTCGGATCGTCGAGCTGATACACCTCCTGCTGGAATTCATCATACATGCATCCGCTGACAATACTATCCAGCGTGTTGAGCAACAGATATTTGCCTGGAAGACTGCCGTATTTTGTTTCAAATATTTCGTTAAAAAATCCGGCGAAAAGAAGCTCCAGCCCCTGGGAGTGTATTTCCGACAGATTTGTATTGGATACATAATCTGTATTCTCAGGATTCAGGCAGTAGGCATAAAAATGACCGAATTCATGAACGATCGTGGAAAGGTCATAAAAAAGGAATACCGGCTGATTAAAGATAAACGGTTCATTGTACACATGTAAGAAAACGGTATAGCCGCTATCCACTTTTTTCGTGTTATAGATCAGGCTGTACAGATGATTTTCTTCCATGAAGGTGAAATAGCGCTGCAGATCCGGATGAATTTTGCCAAAGTATGGTCTGAGGAGATCGAGCTGATCTTTTACTATCATGCCGGATATATCATAGTCCAGTTCGTCGGCCGATTCCCAGTCAAAATCATTATAAAATGAAATATAGGTATCCAGAAGGGAGTCTTTCACCTCGTTGCAGAAGGAAGCAGCCTGTTCTGGTGAAAAATCATTGTCATTGAAGCTGGCATAACAATAGTCAATATAGGAATCGAAACCATAGGAAGCAGCAATTTCCTGACGGATTTCAATCAGTTCCAGAAAAATTTCTCCAAGGACAATATTTTCCTGCTGAAGGATATCATCATAGGCTGCAGCGTATTCTTCATCAGTAATACTCATATCATAATACAGTTCATCGAGGGTATAATCTGTACCATTGATTTTAGTTGTATAAACTTCTGAAGCAGCCAGATAGTATTCGTTGATCAGCTGTTTTTCCTGAATGAGAAGATCGTTGATATTCTCACCGGCTTCATAATAACTTTCAAAATAGGCTATTCTGCCACTGTCCCATATGGCTCTTGCGTCATCACCATAATCTGACTCAAGAATATTGATTCCCAGGTTGTAGATGCGGTCATCAATTTCATAAAAGGATTCCATAACAGAGACATATTCCTCCTGATAATATGTATTGGTAATATCCATGTCACCGTAGAGCGAGAGCAGGTCACAGGACAGGAGAAGGTACTGTTCTTCTTCAAGAATCTGGTCAAATAGGGCAAGCAAATCCTCTGTATTGCCGCTGAAGCTGTAAAGCAATTCCGCTTTGGTGAGCATGTTTTCCAGTTCTGTTGTGTCATAAGGCTCATAGGAAATTTCTTTAAAATCGGTTCCGACCAGACCTGTCTGTGCCGTCTGGACAGATTCTTCCGGAATAGTAAGAGAACTTTCGGTGATTTTACTTTCACTGGACATAAAAGTGTCATCTGTATATTCAGTATTAACAGATTCCGCTGCAGCGGGCACTTTTACAGCATGTCCGCAGCCTGATAGTATTAAGGCCAATATGAGTGTAAGAATAATAGTTTTTTTTCTCTTCATGGGATATCCTTTCGTATGTGTGAGATAGTGGCTGACAGTTTTATTATACAGACTGGATGATGCTGTGTCTATCAGTCTTGTAAGGATTGAGACAGAAAATTAATTCTGGTAAGATTTACTTGTAGAATGCCAGATGCGGAAGAACCGGTGCAGCCGGGAACTCCGGATAATGGAGCAACAGAACAGCCGGATATTGGAGAATCGGATAACGATGGCGCTGATGACAATACATTGCATGAGTATGTCAGACGGGTCGTTGATCTGGTTAATGAAGAGAGAGTCAAAGCAGGATTATCCGAGGTAAAACTGGATATGGATGTTACGGCAGCGGCAGATGTAAGGGCCAGAGAAATCAAACAGAGTTTTTCTCATACCAGGCCGGACGGCAGCAGCTTCAGTACGGCGCTGCAGCAGCAGGGCGTGTCCTACAGGGGATGCGGTGAAAACATTGCATGGGGACAACGTACACCGGAACAGGTCGTGAATGGATGGATGAACAGCGAGGGACATCGCGCGAATATTCTCAATAAAAATTATAAGAATATCGGTGTTGGGTTCTATCAGGAAAATGGTGTGAATTACTGGGTGCAGCTGTTTACATATTAGTAAAGTGCAGTCTATCAGACAGAAAGAACGCCTTGACAAATCGGCTTTCTGAGTTTATAGTTATATCATCAAATGAAAGACGAGGTCGTTTATGTTAAGCATTGTTGCATTGGAGATTTCAGCGAACTGAATAGTTGCTGAGGGTTGAATTTTAGTTGTGACGCTAGAAGTATGCCCTTTTATCTGCCATGTACGGTGCCTGCCAGACGAGAAACGGAATATTTTCATACATTCTCTTATATTTTTTGCTTTGAGATGATATAGCTCTGAGGATGATTGTGATTTTATGCCCATGAAATAGGATGCCAGTGACGGCAGATATTTCATGGGTTTTTTGTATGTTTGGATATATTAACAGGAGTTTTATAAAAATGATGAATACAGAGCATATATTAGAGTTTGATAAGATTAAGGAAATATGGGCTAATCTGGCAGTGACGGAGTGGGCAAAAGCTGAGATCAGGAATACGATACCTTTTATGTCAGAGAGAGAATTGACAGCCAGGCAGCGGGAGACAACGGAGGCCAGGATACTTCTTGAAAAAGCGGGTAATCCACCGCTGTCTGCTTTTGAGGGGATTCAGGAGATGTTAAGCGCAGCTGAAAGAGGGCAATGCCTGAGTGCACTGGAGCTGGAAAAGATGGAAGGAACATTGGTATCCTTCAGACGATTGAAGGATTATCTGGGACGCTGCCGTCAGTATGGGGTGCCCCTGGCCTTTTATGATGAGAATCTGGAGGAGCTGGATGCAGTCAGAGAGCAGATTGCCGGACAGATCAGAGGCGGTGAGGTGGCTGATTATGCTTCAAGACTTTTAAAATGCATACGCGGTCAGATAGATGAAACTGAAAATCGGATGCGGGAGAAGGCGGATACATTACTGAGGAATAATAAAGAGTGCATGTCGGATCATTTTTCTACCTACAGAAACGGACATCTCTGCCTTCCGGTAAAAAAAGAATGTAAGCTGAAAATTGCCGGAAGTCTCATGGATAAATCAGCCACAGGCAGCACATTGTTTATTGAGCCGGTGGCTGTGGGACGCTGTTATGAAGAAATACAGTCTCTGAAAATGGATGAAGAAAATGAAGTGCGCAGGATTCTGTATGAACTGACAGATATGGTGGCTGAACAAAAGGAGATTATTGAACAGAATATGAAAGTCTCGCGAAAGTTGGATTTTATTTTTTCAAAGGGAAAGCTGAGTCTTGAGATGAAAGCTGTGGCACCGTCCATCAATATGGAGCGCCGGATTGTACTGACGGGCGCCAGACATCCGCTGATGGATGTTCAGAGTTGTGTGCCTCTGGATTTCTGGATTGGTGATGATATCAGGGGAATTGTCATTACAGGACCGAATACCGGAGGAAAAACCGTTGCGATCAAGACTGTTGCCTTAAATTGTATGATGGCTCAGTGCGGCCTGCATGTGACCTGCAGGGAGGCGGATATCTGTATGAACTCGAATTTCCTCTGTGATATCGGGGATGGGCAGAATCTGTCAGAGAATCTGTCCACATTTTCGGCCCATATTACCAATGTGCTGGATATTCTGCAGCAGGTCAACAGAGACAGTCTGGTCATCATGGACGAATTGGGATCCGGGACGGATCCGGCGGAAGGTATGGGAATTGCCATAGCCATTCTTGAGGAACTGAGAAAAAGCGG
Organism: Coprococcus sp.; assembly: GCA_016297495.1. GTDB lineage: Bacteria > Bacillota > Clostridia > Lachnospirales > Lachnospiraceae > Coprococcus_A. The sequence continues at coordinate 41,998 of JAEDGN010000013.1, read as the reverse complement.
AGCCATATTCCTGGTGACGACCCATTATCCGGAAGTGAAACAGTATGCGCAGCAGACAGAGCACATCGTCAATGCAAGAATGACCTTTGACAGGGAAAGCCTTCAGCCACTCTATCAGCTGGTTATTGGAGAAGCGGGAGAGAGTTGTGCCTTCTATATTGCGGGGCGGCTTGGAATGCCGGAGGCAATGCTTCGGGTGGCGGCAAAAGCGGCTTATGGTAATGGTGAGACTGGCTGTGAGAATGAAAAGATGAAGGAAATGGAGATTTTTTCACAAAATCATCTCAAAAGACAGGCGGCATCGGGATTAAAAAAACAAAAGACAGCACCGACTGCGAATCGTCTCAGTGAAAAATTCCACCGGGGAGACAGTGTGATGATCTATCCTGATAAAAAAATTGCTATTGTCTGTCAGCCCGTAAATGAGAAAGGTGTGCTTCAGGTACAGCTGCCCAACCGGAAAATATGGATCAATCACAAGAGGGTGAAACTCCAGGTGGCGGCCACAGAGCTGTATCCGGAGGATTATGATTTTTCTATTATATTCGATACTGTGGCCAATAGAAAGCTGCGTCATGATATGGGGAGAAAATATGTGGAGGGTCAGATTATCCTGGAGGAAGACAGTAACTAATTATTTTATGATTATTGCCAGAAATAACTGCCTGTGATATACTGTCGATTGGTATTTTGAGTTTTTTGTATACAAGGAGACAATTATGGTCGTATCAACAGTATTTGGGAAAATTATTTCGATTTTTATTATCATGATCTTTGGTGTGATTTGTTACAGGGTAGGAATCATTGACAATTATACGAAGGAAAAGCTTTCCAGACTCAGTACGCTGGTGGTGAATCCTCTGCTGATTTTTACGTCTTTTCAGATGGATTATGATACGTCTCTTTTGAAAAATATGATTATTTTGTTTGTGCTGGCTGTTTTAAGTTTCGCTCTTTCCATTGTTCTGGCTCATTTTTTACTCCGTGAAAAGGAGGGCTATGATCTGGCTGTAGAGAAATTTTCCGTCATTTATAATAATTGCGGATTTATCGGGATACCCCTTGGCTATGCTTTATTTGGAAGCATCGGTGTTATTTATGCGACAGTATTTGTGGCCACATTTCATATATTCTGCTGGACTCATGGTATCATGCTGCTGGATAAAGAAGGATTTCAGTTAAAGAAGCTGATCAATCCGTGTCTGATTGCTGTGGCTGCCGGAATCATTTGTTTTATTTTACAGCTGAAGCTGCCGGGTAATATTGCCTTTGCCATGGATTCTATTGCCGATATGAATACACCGCTGGCCATGCTGCTCTCAGGTGCGATTATGGCACAGCTGGACTTTAAGAAAGCTTTGACAAAGGGGCGTTTATTTTTGCCTGCACTGCTTCGTCTGATTGTTTCTCCTGCTATTTTCTGTCTGATTCTGCGTTTTTTGCCGCTGGATGAGCAGATGCGGACAGTTGCGGCAATGACAGCGGCCTGCCCTTCGGGAGCCATGACCATTACGATGGCCATCATGTATCATCATGATGATCATTATGCCACAGAACTTTTTACGGTGACCACACTTTTGTCTATGGTGACTATTCCATTGTGTATGATAATTGCGGGTTAGAAATTTTGAAAAAACTCTTGACTCCGACCTTGCGTCATAGTTTATGCTATAGCTGTACGGGAGGGAAGTTCGATGATGACAGTCAATGAAGTCAGTAAATTAGCGGGAGTGAGCGTACGCACCCTGCATTATTATGATAAGATCGGTCTGCTGCATCCCGCAGCTGTGACAGGTGCCGGGTACAGACAGTATGACGATACGGATCTGGAGAGGCTGCAGCAGATTTTATTGTTTCGGGAGCTGGAATTCCCGTTGAAGGAGATTAAAAAGATCCTCGACAGCGCTGATTTTGACAGGGAGAAAGCACTGGAACAGCAGATTGAATTGCTGACATTGAAAAAGGAGCATCTGGAACAGCTTATTCATCATGCCCGTGCAATCAAATCAGAAGGAGTGAGTAGAATGGATTTTAAAGCTTTTGATACATCAAAGATTGATGCATATACACAGAAGGCAAAGGAGCAGTGGGGGCAGACGGATGCCTGGAATGAATTTGAAGAAAAGAATAAGAATCGGGGAAAAGCAGAGATGGCTGTGATTTCAGAAAATATGATGGCAATTTTTGCGGAGTTTGGAGAAATGATGAAAATGAATATGAAACCGGAGAGCAGTGAAGTGCAGGCGCAGGTCAGAAAGCTGCAGGATTATATATCGGAGCATTTTTATCAGTGCACGCCTCAGATTCTGCAGGGCCTTGGTCAGATGTACGGCGCCGGCGGCGAATTCACGGAGAATATTAACCGTACCGGCGGTGAAGGCTGCGCACAGTTTACGGCAGAAGCCATTGCTATTTACTGCAGATAACAGAGGCATATAAAGAACAGAATGGCCTGCCTGCGGCAGGCCATTTCGTATGTTCTTAAGTTTCTATAGGTCTTCACACAGAAGTGTTTCCTGATTGTAGTCAAATTCTTCGTAATTCAGGCCGTGACTGTCTGTTTCGATTTCCCCGACCTGATTGTCGTAAGGGTCAGCCCGCCAGTGATTTTTCTCAATGGTAAAAGGTGCCTGAAAAGCACTGTTTGCCACCATTCTGAAGGCATCCAGATTGCCGAAGTAAAATCTGCGGCGTTCTTCATTCCCGGCGCGTACTGCGCCTGTACCGAAGGATGGATCTGCATAAAGCCAGCCATAGGGTTCTGCCCAGAAGCGGGCCCAGTCGTGGGCACCGCAGAAATCAGGCTCTGCAGCAAGTCCGCTTTGCCAGCATGCCGGAATTCCCGCGCAGCGACAGAGTGTGATGAAGAGAAGCGCGAATACACCGCAGTCTCCGGTAAAGTTTCTGGCACAGGATTCAGCAATACTGTCCAGAACAAAATATTCAGGCATAAAACTGTACTTCATGTTCAGTGTGATAAAATCATAGAATCTGCGGGCTTTTTCCAGTGGTTCAGTTATACCTTCAGTGAGGGATGCTGCCAGATTCCGGATATATGGTGTAAAGACAATATGTGGGGCTTCCTCTGTGGTGTACTGCTGCAGATTTTCAGGAGTTATGATGCTTACAGGCAATTGTTCCGGATTTTCAGTATTGTGGAAAAAGGCTGTGTGGGTATAGGAATATTCTACAAAGAACTCGTGATTTTCACTCATGTTTTCCTTCCAGCAGACTGTGCGCTGAAGGGCATCCTCCGGAGCTGCTGTTCCGGTTTCAGGGAATATTTTTTCTATTCTTATATCTGATTGCTGTTCACATTTGGCCGGAACAGGAAGATGGGCCAGAACAGACATTCCGGGAGTAAAAAAATCGTCCTTGATTTTCATGGAAGCGCGGATTCGGATCCTTTTGCTGATTTTGCCTTTTTCCTTCATAGTGCGCATGGAGAGATCCAGAAGTCCGGAGCCTTTATTATTTCCTGTACTTTCTGTACCCGGAAAATGTATACCTGCACGGGCGGCAAAGTCAGGAGAGGTTTTGCAAAGGGTATCGAAAAAACGCTCCGGGAAATGCATTTCTCCGTTTATATATGTCCAGCTTATTCTTCCGGCATCTACATATTCGTCAAATTCTTCTTCGGAAAAGTCCGGAATATGATCTCTCAATATGGTGAGCGCGTCTTTTTTGGTAAAAGGATAATTGGAGGGCAGTCTCAGACAGATCTCCCTCTGGACTGTAAGGCAGTATCTGAGAGAGTCGGGAAGATTGTCAGCAGCAAGTCTTCGGTCAATGAGGCGGACAGCCCCTTTTAAATCACCATAAATCTTTTTTCGAAGGATATCATCGGGAAGTCCGATATTCAGATATCGAAATGTGTCATTAATTTTCATAAAAACTCCGATCCGTTTGCAGATAAATTCTGCAGACTTTTTGTATAATTATAAGATTTTATACAAAAATTGTCAATTCAATTCCCTTTTTATGAAAATTTATTACGTTAATGTGATGCAAATACGGTATTGACATTTCTTGATTATATGCTATAATGATTTCAAACTTTTGAGACGGAGATAACGTCTGTATAAGCGCCGTACAGAGAGCAGGAGGAGCTGAGAACCTGTGGAGAGGCTGGCAGGCAAATGGACCGTTGAGGGCCAGGGGAAAGGCATTATGCTTAGTATCTGAGGACGTAGACCGGCGTTAACGGTAGAGAATGTGTTGGCATTTTCATTATGAGTGGATTTTTATAATCAATAAAGGTGGTACCGCAGATATATCTGTCCTTTAAGTAAGGGGCAGATTTTTTTATTGGTAAGTTCACCATATGAAAAGCCGGAAAGGAGTAATAATGGAGAATTACAGTATTTATCTCCCAAGCTATTCCATTGGTGAGGATATTTACCGCAAAATTCCTGAAGTGTGTGAGCCGTATGGCCGTCGGATTGTAGCTGTCGGCGGGAAGAGGGCCATTGCTTCAGTGAAGGAGCTGCTTCTGGAAGCGGTCAGAGATTCTTCTCTTGTGTTTGAAGATTTTCTCTGGTACGGCGGTGAATCCAGCTATGAGAATGTGGAAGCACTGATGGCGGATCCGAAGGTACAGTCGGCGGATATGCTTTTTGCCATCGGCGGCGGAAAGGCCACAGACACAACAAAATGTCTGGCGGTCAGGCTTGGAAAACCGGTTTTTACAGTACCGACGATTGCATCCAATTGTTCGGCCTGCACCAGTGTATCAATTATGTACAATCCTGACGGGAGCTTTCGAGAGCCTTTCTTTTTCGCAAAACCTCCGGTACATGCATTTATTCAGACATCAGTGATTGCAAAGACACCGTATTGCTATATGTGGGCGGGCATCGGCGATACTTATGCAAAGTATTTTGAGAGTACGATTTCTTCCAGAGGTGAAAATCTTGTTCATTATACGGCATTGGGAGTCGGTATGAGTCGGATGTGCTATGAACCGCTGATGCAGTATGGCAGGAAGGCATTGGAAGATCAGAAGGCAGGAAGGGTTTCCTGGGAATTTGAACAGACTGTACTGGCCATTATCGTTACAACGGCAGTTGTGTCGATTCTTGTGACGACGGAGCATATTATTGATTACAATACAGGTCTTGCACATGCTATCTACTATGCATTGACATCCTTCCCTCATATTGAGGAGGGACATCTTCACGGCGAGCTGGTGGGCTTCGGAGTTCTGCTGCTGCTTCTGATCGATGGTCAGAAGGAGGAATTCGAGAGAGTATACGCTTTCAATCGGAGTGTGGATCTTCCGACTTCTATCGAAGATGTGGAGATTACAGAGAAGGATTTGCCGGATGTAATCAAAAAAGCTGTATCCATGAAGGATATTGATCATAACCCTTATGTGATAACAGAAGCAATGCTTACAAAAGCTTTTGAAGATCTGGCAGTATATGAAACAGGTAATTTGAAATAAGATAAAAATAGATAAAAAATAAAAGGGAAAGAGGTATTTACCATGAAGAAATTATTTGCAGCAGTGTGTATTTTAGCATTATCCATGATGACTTTGGCTGGGTGTGGATCTTCTTCAAAGGAGACAGCAGCACCGACAGAGACTGTTGCCGAGGCAGCTTCCGAAGCAGCAGAGAGTCTTGAAACAGCAGCAGAGCAGGCAGACGGTGAGGTGCTGAGCATTGGTATTATTCAGATGATAGAGAATGGCGCCTTTAACGATATGCGTGAAGGTTTTATAGCAGAGCTTCGTGACAAAGGCTACACAGAGGATAAGCTGACCGTTGATTATAAATGTGCTCAGGGAGATGCAACCAATCTGCAGACGATTGCCCAGTCCATGGCAGACGGCGGCTATGATCTGATCTGTACAATCGCTACACCGGCTACCCAGGCAATGGTTAATCTGGAAGTAGAGACACCGGTTGTATTTATTGCAGTATCAGCTCCGGTTGCAGCAGGTGTCATCTCAGCTATGGATCATCCGGATAAAAATGCAACAGGTACATCCAATGCTATTCCTGTTTCTGATATCTTTGCTCTGAGTGATCAGCTGACTCCTGGATGTGAGACCTATGGTTTCCTGTATTGTACAAGCGAAGTTAACTCTGTCAATACTGTTGAATCTGCAAAGGCTTACTGTGATGAAAATGGTATCGCTTATAAAGAAGCCACAGTTACCAATTCCTCAGAAGTACAGCAGGCAGCACAGTCTCTTGTGGGCAGTGTAGATGCTATCTTTATTCCGAATGACTCCGTTGTTCAGGCAAGTATGACACTGGTAACAGAGGTGGCAAGAGATGCAAAGATTCCTGTATACGGCAGTTCCGCAACAATGGTAGATTCAGGAGCATTCGCAACGGTAGCCATCAGTGATACAGGAATCGGTGCCATGAGTGCTGATATGGCTATTCAGATTCTTGAAGGTACAGCAGTGGAAGATGTTCCTGCAATTGTTGTTCCGGCATCTGCAACGGTGATTAATTCACAGACACTGGAAGCCCTTGGCATTACGCTGCCTGAAGATGTGCAGAATAACGCAATCTTTGTAGAGGATGCCCAGTAGGATAGAGAGGACAGCAGATTATGACTTTATTAATTGGCTCTTTGCAGCTGGGATTCCTTTACAGTATTATGGTGCTGGGAATCTATATCAGCTTTAGAATATTGAATATTCCGGATTTGACAACGGAGGGCAGCTTTACCTTCGGGCTGGCGGTATCTTCTGTGCTGACGGCTGCAGGCCATCCTCTGTTCGGTCTTGCCGGAGCAGTGGCAGCCGGAGCAGCGGCCGGTATCGTGACAGGATTTTTGCAGACCAAGCTGGACATTCATCCGGTTCTGGCAGGGATTCTGACCATGAGCGGTCTGTATTCTGTGAATCTGTTCGTAATGGGCGGCGCATCCAATGTGACACTGCTCAACAGCGACACACTGTTTAATCTGGTTCAGAAACTGTTGCCGGCTCTGTCAAAGGATATGGTGAAACTTCTTGTGGCAGTAGCGGCAGTGATGATTGTGACGGTTATTCTGACATTGTTTTTTAAGACTTCCCTTGGTCTTTCAATTCGTGCAACCGGTGACAATGCTGACATGGTGAGAGCTTCATCCATCAATGTGGATGCAGTCAAAATGGTATCTTTGGCCATCAGCAACGGATGTATTGCTCTCTGCGGCGGTCTCATCGCTCAGTATCAGAGCTTTGCTGATATCAATTCAGGTGTAGGTATTCTGGTCGTGGGTCTGGCCTCTGTCATTATCGGTGAGGCATTTTTCGGACGCAGGAGCCTGACCATTGGCTTTATATCGGCCATTGCCGGTTCCATTGTGTACAGATATATTATTGCGCTGGCAACGAAGACGGATATGTTCCCGGCCTATATGCTGAAGCTTGTTTCGGCTCTGATCGTAACCATTGCGCTGGCTGTTCCTGCCATCAAAGCCAAATTGGCCAATGAACAGCTGAAAAGAAATGGCATGAATGCCGGCAAAGGAGGAAGATAAATGCTTGAAGTAATAAATGCATCAAAAACCTTTGCAAAAGGAACACCCAACGAGCATAAAGCATTGGATAATCTGAGTCTTTCCCTGAAGCAAGGAGAATTTGTGACGATTTTAGGTTCCAATGGTGCAGGAAAGTCAACACTGTTCAATGCCATATGCGGCAATTTCCTGCTGGATGAGGGCAGCGTCATTCTGGATGGAGAGAATATTTCGTATCTGCCGGAATATAAAAGATCCAGCAAGATCGGAAGACTGTTTCAGGATCCTATGAGAGGCACGGCTCCAAATCTGACCATTGAGGAGAATCTGGCACTGGCTTATTCCAAGAATACAAAAGGTATCTTCCGTTTTGCCATCACGAAAAAGGACAGGGAAATGTTTCGCGAAGAACTGAAGCGTTTTGACATGGGACTGGAGGACCGCATGGAGACAAAGATAGGTCTTTTGTCCGGCGGACAGAGACAGGTAGTTACATTACTCATGAGTACCATTGTGACACCGAAGCTTCTTTTGCTGGATGAGCATACGGCGGCCCTTGATCCGGCCACTGCTGAAAAGGTCATGGATATTACCAATCAGATCGTCTATGAGAGGAATCTGACAACATTAATGATCACCCATAATATGGGGGCTGCCCTGACAACGGGAACCAGGACGATTATGCTGGATTCGGGATCCATTATTTTTGATATAAAGGAAGAAGAACGAAAAAATCTAACTGTTTCTGATTTGCTGGATATGTACTCGGAAAAGAAAAAGGAGCAGTTTGATAACGATAGAATATTATTACAGTAAATACCGGCCACAGGCAGATTTTATAAAGAATCTGTTTGTGGCTTTTTAAAATCCTTTATTGACAATATTTGTTTTTGGAGCTAGAATGTTGAGTGTTCAACAGTTTTATACTCAACAATTTTAATATGTATTTTATTTGAGGAAGGAGTTGTGACATGTTCGGGAAAGGTTTGCCGTTTGAGGATGATCTGGGTCTGCTGATTATGCGAACGGCATCAATGATACGCCGGCGTGCGGAGTCTAATATTTACATGAGCCGGGTGAGAATGATTACCGGAGCCAATGGATGGATACTGCGTTATCTGGAGGAAAAGGATGGACAGGATGTCTATCAGAAGGATATTGAGGAGAAGTTTGGTGTTACACGTTCGGCGGTTTCGAAGGCGCTGAAGGGAATGGAAGCGAAGGGACTTTTGCGTCGGGAAAGTGTCTTCAGTGATGCCAGATTGAAGAGACTGGTGCTGACTGAGGATGGAAGGCAAATCAGCCGTCATGCTGCTGAGGAGAAACAGGAACTGGAAAATAGAATCAAAGCAGGCCTTACTGAGGATGAGATTGATACTTTGCAGCGCTTACTTATGAAAATTGCAGATAATATGAAATGAGAGAAGGAGGATGCGTATGATTCGAACTTTAGCCGGAAGCATCCGGCAGTATAAGAAACAGACGATTTTGTCACCAGTCACAGTTGCTTTTGAAGTGGTGATGGAGATTATTATTCCACTGCTCATGGCACGGCTGATCGATGAGGGTATTGATGTCGGCAATATGTCTGCTGTGTGGAAATATGGTATTTTATTACTGGTCATTGCAGGTGTCTCTCTGTTCTGCGGTACAATATCCGGAAAATTTGCAGCGCAGGCTTCGTCAGGTTTTGCCAAAAATCTTCGACAGGATATGTATTACAAAGTGCAGGAATTTTCATTTGCCAATATAGACAAGTTTTCAACGGCCAGTCTGGTGACACGTATGACAACGGATATTACCAATATTCAGATGGCATTCCAGATGCTGATACGTATCGCGGTCCGCAGTCCGATCATGCTGGTGGCAGCTTTAGTTGCAGCTTTCAGCATTGATGTAAAGCTGTCCATGGTTTATGTGGCGGCTATACCGATTCTTGGCATCGGTCTTTATGTGATTATTATGAAGACACATCCGATCTTTGAGAAAGTCTTTAAAATCTATGATCATCTGAATGCCATTGTGCAGGAGAATCTCTATGGTATCCGGGTTGTCAAATCCTTTACAAGAGAGGATCATGAGATTAAAAAGTTTGATGATGTCTCAGACAGAATTTATAAACATTTTGTCAGGGCAGAACAGCAGCTGGCATTTAATATGCCATTGATGCAGCTGGCAGTTTATACCTGCATGCTTCTGATCTGTTGGCTGGGTGCCAAAGCAATCGTAGCCTGCGGTGGTGACAGTGCACTGGGGCTTTCGACTGGTGAGTTTATGAGCCTTTTCACGTACACCATGCAGATTCTCATGAGTCTGATGATGCTGTCAATGGTATTTGTTATGCTGATCATGGCAAGGGCATCCGCTGAACGTGTATGCGAGGTGCTGTCTGAAGAAAGTACCCTGCGTAATCCGGAAAATCCGGTATATGAAGTAAAAAATGGTGATATTCTGTTTGAAGATGTTGACTTTTCCTATAACAGAAAATCTGATAAGCCTGTTCTGGATCATGTGAATCTGAATATCCAATCCGGACAGACAATAGGTATCCTGGGCGGTACCGGATCATCCAAGTCCAGCCTGGTACAGCTGATTCCGCGTCTCTATGATGTAACAGAAGGCCGTGTGCTGGTAGGGGATGTGGATGTAAGAAATTATGATATTGAAAGTCTTCGTGACGCGGTGGCTATGGTGCTTCAGAAAAATGTACTGTTTTCAGGAACTATTAAAGATAATCTTCGCTGGGGCGATAGAAATGCATCAGATGAGGATATTGAAAGGGTATGCCGTCTGGCCTGTGCTGATGAGTTTATCAGAACTTTTCCGGATGGTTATGATACGTATATTGAGCAGGGAGGTACCAATGTGTCCGGCGGTCAGAAACAGCGCCTTTGTATTGCCAGAGCACTTCTGAAAAAACCGAAGATACTGATTCTGGATGACTCCACCAGTGCGGTGGATACAAAGACAGATGCATCGATTCGTAAGGCTTTTGCCGAGGAAATTCCGGATACAACCAAGATTATTATTGCTCAGCGTGTATCTTCTGTACAGGATGCGGATCAGATCATCGTCATGGATGACGGAAGAATCAGTGCAGTTGGAACCCATGAAGAATTGATGACATCATCAGAAATCTATCGTGAAGTTTATGAATCTCAGATGAAAGGAGGAGAGGACAATGAATAAAGGACCACAAAAACCGGAGTTCAATCCAAATACGCTGAAACGGCTGTTAGGTTATCTGGGTAATTACAAAGGTAAAGTGATACTGGTTATTGTGTGTATTCTTTTAAATGCGCTGGCCAGTGTGATGTCCTCTTTGTTCATTCAGAGGCTGATCGATGATTATATCGCACCGCTTCTGCTGGAAAGCAATCCTGTATTTGACGACTTATTCAGAGCTATTGTGCAGATGGCGGTTATTTATTGTATAGGTATTATCTCCGGTTGGATCTATAACAGGACGATGGCGGTCATTTCTCAGGGAACGCTGAAAAAAATCAGAGATGATATGTTTGAACATATGCAGTCATTACCGGTTAAATATTTTGACACACATACCCATGGGGATGTCATGAGTCATTATACCAATGATACGGATACTTTGCGTCAGATGCTTTCCCAGAGTCTTCCGCAGCTTTTGTCCTCTCTGGTGACGATTGTTTCAGTTTTCTTTGCCATGCTGTATCTTAGTCTGTGGATGACGTTATTTATTCTTGTTTTCATCTTCCTGATTCTGCAGATAGTCAAGATTGTGGCAGGACGCAGCAGTATTTATTTCATTAAGCAGCAGCAGAATATTGGTGATGTAAATGGTTATATCGAAGAGATGATCAACGGACAAAAGGTTGTCAAGGTGTTCTGTCATGAAGCCGAGGCCAAAAAGATATTCGATGAAAAGAATGAAGCACTTTGCAATAGTATGACAATGGCCAACACCTATGCCAATATTCTGATGCCGATTATGGGCAATATGGGCAATGTGCTGTACGTACTGCTGGCGGTCGTAGGCGGCGGTTTAGCCATTGCCGGTGTGACCAATATCAGTCTCCAGGGCATGGGGACACTGACCCTCGGTACCATTGCCTCCTTCCTTACAATGTCCAGAGGATTTATCAATCCGATTGCACAGGTATCTCAGCAGTTAAATGCGGTTATCATGGCGCTGGCTGGTGCGACACGAATTTTTGAATTGATGGATGAGCCGGTGGAAGAGGATCACGGTTATGTGACACTGGTCAATGCCAGGTACGACAACGGCGAATTAAAAGAATGTCCGGAAAGAACGGGAATCTGGGCCTGGAAGCATCCACACAGTGATGGTACATTGACCTATGAGGAGTTAAAGGGCAATGTGGTTCTGGATCATGTGGACTTCGGATATGAAGAAAATAAGCTGGTGCTGCATGACATTTCCCTGTATGCAGAACCGGGACAGAAAGTGGCTTTTGTAGGGGCAACGGGTGCAGGAAAGACAACGATCACCAATCTGATCAATCGTTTTTATGATATTGCCGATGGCAAGATCCGTTATGACGGCATCAATATTAATAAAATCAAAAAGAGTGATCTGCGCCGGTCCATGGGTATAGTCCTGCAGGATGTCAATCTGTTTACGGGAACGGTCATGGACAATATCCGTTACGGCAAGCTGGATGCAACGGATGAGGAATGTATCGCGGCTGCGAAGCTGGCCAATGCCGATGGATTTATCCGGATGCTGCCGGAAGGTTATCAGACGGTGCTGGAGGGAGACGGCAGCGGTCTGTCTCAGGGACAGCGTCAGCTGATTTCCATTGCCAGAGCTGCGGTAGCTGATCCTCCGGTTATGATTCTTGATGAAGCCACATCTTCCATTGATACGAGAACAGAAGCTATTGTTCAGAAGGGTATGGATGCCCTGATGCATGGCAGAACTGTATTCGTCATTGCCCATCGACTTTCCACAGTCAAGAACTCGGATGTCATCATGGTACTGGAGCATGGAAGAATCATTGAGAGAGGCAACCATGAGAAGCTGATTGCAGAGAAAGGTAAATATTATCAATTATATACCGGGGCGTTTGAGCTGGAATAAAAATAAGGGCGACAGCCCTTATTTTTATTTGCAAAGACAACAATTTAATTATTGTTCCAGACGGGTTACATATTCAACTAAAGGTGCAATTGATCTCTGATTAGTAAAATCAACTTGTTGACCATATGTATCCAGCATGAGTTGATCTTCTTTCCTCAATGAAGCATAATCTTTTTTCAGCATGGCCTTGTGAAGCATAGCCATCATGGCTTTATGTACCAGATTCAGTCTGGAGTAGTCGATGGCACCCCTGAGATGAAAGAGATGAAGGGCGTTGAGCATCTCCGGTGTCAGGACTTTTGCCAGGCCCTCACGGATGTGGGACACATTATCCGGATCTGTTGGGTCAGCCAGACCGCAGGTAAATAAGATCACGTTTTTATCTTTAATCTTATCATAGTTTTCAGTCAGCAGTGAAATGCCGCTGACTCCGCCTGCATACAGGCCGCCCCCATAGATGATCGTGTCATAATTGCTCAGCTGCCCGGGGGTGAAAGTTTTCTTCTCGAATGCCTGACACGCAAGGGCTTCGGCAATCCAAAGGGCATAACGTCTGGTGGAACCGTATTTTGAATCATAAATAACAACATTTTTATTCATTTCAAATCTCCTTATAAAGTGGCACAGTTGTAACATTTGTTTAAGTATAGTATACTGGAGTGGGACGGAAATGCAAGTGTGTAAAAGAAAGTGCTACATATTCACTGTTTTGTGTCAGATGGGGTGTGAATGAGATGAATGGACATCAGAAGCAGAAGGAAGCATCAGCTAAAATGATCGAAGATGCCTTTTTTCAAATGATTGAAGAGGACGATTATGCAAAAATAACCGTATCAGAGATTGCAGAAAGGGCAGGAGTGGCCAGAAGGACCTTTTATCGTTTATATGATGGAAAGGAAGCGGTATTGAGGGCGTGGATTGAGAAAATATTTCAGGAATACCGGCGGGAGTGCGGCAAATTACAGAATTATGATATTGGACAAATTGCAGGGGAATATTTTAGTTTCTGGTACGGGTACCGTGAAAGACTGATGCTGCTCCACAGGAATGGACTGGATGTGTGGATGTTATATCATATGGCAGGTCCAATGTCTCAGCAAATCATTGGACAGCGTATTGCAGAAAAAGTGCAGGAGCAGATGAATGTGGAATATTTTATGCTTTTTTCTGCAGGTGGATTTGCGAATTTGTTATACAGCTGGATTGCTGATGGAATGGATGGAACGCCGGAGGAATATGCTCAGAAGGTCAGCCGCTCTATTCTTTGCTTTATCAAACCTGCTGTCGGGCTGTGAGTATTTGATACAATACAGTAGAATTTTTCTGTTTTTTATGGTATATTTCTTGATAGTGCAGGATAATTTTCAGATGATACAGAAAGAAAAAGTGATAAGATGAAAAAGACATTTGTTTTAATTTCGTTATTGTTTGCTTTTCTATTGACAGCCTGTGTTTGCTCGAAGGCTGAAAAGTTAATAGAGTCCTCTGATACAGCGGTTTCCGGGACGGATGAACCCTTCAGGGAGATGTGCGTGATCAGGGACGGAATGTCCATATTCGGCAGAATCTATGTTCCTGCTGAGACGGCTGAAAAACTGCCTGCGGTTATTCTTTCCCATAGTGCGAATGTAACAAGTGATTCTATGAAATCCTATTGTGAGAGAATAGCGGCCCGGGGGGTTGTTGCCTATGCCTTCGATTTCTGCGGTGGAAGTAAAGACAGTCGAAGTGATGGTGACGAGGCAGACATGACAGTGTTTACTGAGGCTGAGGATTTAAAAGCTGTTTTAGAAGCGGTCAGTGAGCTGGAATACGTAGACAGTGAGAACATATTTTTATTCGGGACAAGTCAGGGCGGCCTTGTATCGGCCATTACTGCTGCCGAGTGTTCATCGGCGGTAAAGGGACTTATTCTTTTCTATCCGGGGTTCAATATTGCGGATATGGTTCAAAAATATGGCGGGCTCATGCCGGGAAATGCAGAGACGCCGTTTATTTCGACACTGGTGGATTATGATGTCTATGAACAGATCGGGAATTTTGAGGGAGATGTCCTGATCGTGCACGGCACGAAGGATTTTATCGTTCCTTATTCCTATTCGGAAAAAGCTGCAGAGGTTTATAACAACTGTGAGCTGCATCTGATTGAAGGCGCATCCCATGGATTTAATGCGGAAAATTATGCGATATTTGGGGACTACGATGAGGAATCCTGGCGCTATGTGGAAAACTTTCTGGCGAAGCATTTATTTGAATAAAAATGGAGGCAAATTGGATGGATCATAGAATTGTCAGGATTGAGAAGGAGACGGATTATCGTTTTCTGAATTTTTATAAAATGGATGTGCGCCACAGAAACGGGAAACCGTCACAGTATTATGTAGCTTCAAGGGCAAAGTCTGTGGATGAGCTGAAGGCAGTGAATCATAAAAATAAACCGGATGGCGTGATTATTTACGCTGTTTATGGTGACAATAAGGACAGGGTCGTTCTGGTAAGACAGTACCGTTATCCGCTGGGAGATTATATCTATGAATTTCCTGCGGGACTTGTGGAGGTGGGTGAGAATCTGATGGAGGCCGGTATCAGGGAATTCCATGAGGAGACGGGGCTTTATCTGGAAGCAGTTCCGGCGGATGATATGTTTACTTTGCCGCGCTTTACAACCATAGGTATGACGGATGAATCCTGTGCCACGGTTTATGGATATGCTTCAGGCATACCGGATTCATCTTTTCAGGAGGAATCTGAGGATATACAGATCGTGCTGGCTGACAGGACGGAAGTCCGGAGAATCCTGAAGGAGGAAAATGTGGCCATTATGTGCGCTTACATGCTGA
This sequence comes from Coprococcus sp., assembly GCA_016297495.1. Classification (GTDB taxonomy): domain Bacteria; phylum Bacillota; class Clostridia; order Lachnospirales; family Lachnospiraceae; genus Coprococcus_A. Next base: position 26,611 of record JAEDGN010000013.1, on the reverse strand, counting down.
TGCATTTTCTGAATACGGAGGGAGATCCGCTTGGATTTGTAAAGAACCGGTAAATTGCAGTGAGAGACAGAGTTTGTGAATAATAGTACAGGTGGTGTTTAAGATGAGTGAAATGATATTTTTGAATCCGGAAGTCAGAGGATCCTGTTATCTGGCAAAAAGTGAAAAAGCGGCTGTTCTCTTTGATCCGGGGATGGCCTATTATGCAGATATAACCATTGAAAAGATAAAGAAGCTTCTGGATAACAGGCCATTGGATGCTGTATTTCTCACCCATTCCCACTATGATCATGTGGGAGCGCTTCCTTATATTCGCCGTTGCTGGCCGGAGGTGAAGGTGTATGGCGCCGATTATGCCAGAAAGGTCCTTGTAAAACCGGCGGCCAGGGAGACGATTCTTGATTTGTCCAGGGAGGCAGCTGAGAATAATGGGAGGATTCTGGATCCTTCTTATCCGTCAGAGTTGTTGTTTGTGGATGAAACAGTAAAGGACGGGGATGAGATTGAGATCGGTGATATGACTATAAAGGTGATAGAGTCTGTCGGTCATACCAGATGTTCATTGTCATTTGTAATTGATGATACGATACTGCTGGCAGCGGAAACCATTGGTACGCTCGGCGTTCAGGGAGAATATATGCCGCAGTTTCTCGTTGATTACGGGAAAACCCTGGAAAGTATCCGGAAATGCCGGAAGCTAGGTGAGAAACAGCTGTGGCTCTCTCACCATGGGGCAGCAGGGCAGACAAGTGAAGAGATGTGGCAGTGGTTTGAAGACGAGCTTATAAAATCAAAGGATATTATATTCAATATTATCAGAGAATATGCTGCTGGGGAGGATCAGCTGGAGGCCATGGCAAAGGCGTTCTGGCGTCCAAAACGGAAAGGCGGATGGCCGAGACCGGCATTTGATCTGAATGCGCAGGCCATGCTTCGGACGATTGCCAGAGAATTCCCGTGTCAGTGAGCAGTATAAGAAAGTATTGATCAGGAATAGTGACAGGAGGATTAAGTAAATGGAACTAAATTATGCTTTGGAGCAGCTGAGTCTGCTGCAGAAAAAAATGTATGCCTATAATTCGGCATCTTCAGCATTGTATCTTGACAGTGTGACGGTGGCACCGAAGGATACAGCAGAAGGAAGAGGTGTAGCCCTTGGTATTCTTGCCGGTGAGAGTCAGAAGCTGATGACATCACCGGAGGTGGGTGAACTGCTTTCATTTCTTTCGGAACATAAAAGTGAGCTTTCCCATGTGGAACAGCGTCAGGTTGAGGAACTGCAGCGCAGCTATGAGCGGATGTCCCGTATTCCGGCTGATGAATATATGGAATATGCTATACTGACCAATGAGGCCAGTGATGTATGGCATAAAGCCAAGGAGACCAGTGATTTTGCATTATTTGCACCGGTACTGGAGAAGCTGGTGAATTTTAATATAAAGTTTGCAGGCTATTATGACAGCACGAAAGCACCTTATGATGCACTGCTGGATGAGTATGAGCGTGGTGCGGATATGGCATTTCTTGATGAATTCTTCGGAACAGTCCGTGAGCGTCTGGTGCCTCTGATCAAAGCCATTGGAGAAAAGCCGCAGATCGACGACAGTTTTCTGCACCGGCATTATCCGGTGGAGGCACAGCGGAAATTCTCTGATTATTTGATGGAGATTCTTCAGTTGGATAGAGGCCACTGCGGTATTGGTGAGACGGAGCATCCGTTTACGCTGGAATTTAACAATAAAGACGTGCGCATCACAACGAATTATAAAGAGGACAGTCTGGCTGATTCCATGTATTCAGTGATTCATGAGGGTGGTCATGCCAAATATGAGCTGGGGATTCGTGATGATCTGCAGTATACCTGTCTGACCGGCGGAGTTTCCATGGGTGTGCATGAAAGCCAGTCCAGATTTTATGAGAATATTATAGGCCGTTCCCGTCCTTTTATTGAAGCTATTTTCCCGAAGATGCAGGAATTTTTCCCTGAACAGCTTAAAGATGTGACGGCGGAGCAGATGTATCGTGCCGTGAATAAAGTGGAACCGTCATTGATCCGGACAGAGGCCGATGAGATGACCTATTCCCTTCACGTTATGATACGCTATGAAATTGAGAAACAGCTCATCGACAAAACACTGGCGGTAAAGGATATTCCACAGGTATGGAACAGATTATATAAGGAGTATCTGGGTGTGGATGTGCCTGATGACCGGAGAGGATGTTTGCAGGATTCCCACTGGTCCGGCGGATCTTTTGGCTATTTTCCGTCCTATGCCCTGGGAAGTGCCTATGGCGCCCAGATGCTTCAGAATATGGAAAAAGAGATGGATGTGTGGACAGCCGTTGGTAAAGGAGATCTGACAGGGGTATCCGCATGGCTTGGGGACAAGGTTCATCAGTATGGCAGTCTCATGACACCGGCTGAAATTGTGAAAAATGCCTGTGGTCAATTTGATCCGACAGTTTATACGGATTATCTGACAAAGAAATATACAGAACTGTATCATTTATAAATAAAAGCAGGAAATACAATTGAAGAAAGAACAGGGGGGTATCTATGTATTATAATGAGAAAATCTGGATCGGGGATGCAGATGGTGAGAAGGTATGTATCCATCCAAAGATGGCGAACCGTCATGGTTTGATTGCAGGGGCAACGGGTACCGGCAAGACCGTTACACTGAAGGTGCTGGCAGAGTCTTTCAGTGATGCGGGTGTGCCTGTTTTTCTGGCTGATGTGAAGGGGGATCTGTCGGGTATGTGCCGGCCTGGCATGGACACAGAAAATATGCAGGAAAGGATCCGTCAGTTTGGGCTGGCAGACTGTGGCTTTGGATATCAGTCCTATCCGGCGGTTTTCTGGGATATTTACGGAAAGACCGGTATTCCCCTCAGAACAACCATATCAGAGATGGGGCCGCTGCTTCTGGCTCGGCTGATGGATCTGAATGATACGCAGACAGATATTCTGACGATTGTGTTTCGTATTGCCGATGAACAGCAGCTTTTATTGATTGATACGAAAGATTTAAAGGCTATGCTGCAGCATGTCAGTGAACATAATAAAGAATATGCAGAAGAATACGGAAATATTGCCAGGCAGAGTATTGGTGCCATCCTAAGAGGGGTGACGGCACTGGAGGCCCAGGGCGGAGAAAAGTTCTTCGGCGAGCCGGGATTGAATATTGCAGACTGGTTCATGAACGGTATGGATGGAAAAGGTGCCATTAATATTCTGGATTGTCGTGAGTTGATGCAGAATTCCACCATGTATGCTACTTTTCTGTTATGGATGCTCTCTGAACTTTTTGAAACACTGCCTGAGGTCGGAGACATGGATAAGCCAAGGATGGTCTTCTTTTTTGATGAAGCTCATTTGCTTTTCAAGGATATATCAAAGGCACTTCGGGCTAAGATTGAGCAGGTGGTGAAGCTGATCCGTTCAAAGGGTGTGGGTATTTATTTTATTACCCAGAGTCCGAAAGATATTCCTGATGAAGTGCTGGGACAGCTGGGCAACAAGATTCAGCATGCCCTGAGGGCCTATACGCCGTCCGATGAGAAGGCTGTGAAGGCAGCGGCTGCATCCTTCAGGCCGAATCCTGATTTCAATACAAAGGATGTGCTGACAGCACTTGGTACGGGAGAAGCCCTAGTATCAGTGCTTGATGAAGATGGAATCCCCAGTATTGTAAAGCGGTGCCGGATCCTGCCGCCTCAGAGCATGATGGAGGCTGTTGATGATGATATCAGAAAACAGGAGGCGGTCAGGAATAATCTTTATCTGAAATATCAGACTATGGAGGACAGGGATTCGGCCTATGAGTTTTTCCAGAGATTGAAGCAGCAAAATGCCCGGGATGCCGAAGCAGCGGCAAAGGCTGCGGAGGAAGCTAAAAAGGCAAAAGAGGCGGAAAAGCAGGCAGCAAAGCAGGCTGCGGCAGAGGCGAAGGAAAAAGAAAGAGCAGCTGCGGCAGAGGCCAGAAGATTAGAGAAAGAAGAAGCTGAAAGGGCGAAGAAAGCTGCACGGGAACAGGAAAAGAAAGAGAAAGCAGTGAAATCCGGTATGAAGAGCGTGGCCAATACGGCTGCCGGTACGATTGGGAGAGAGATAGGCAATTCCATAGGCAAGTCTGTTGGCGGAAATTTTGGCAAGAAACTGGGCGGCAATCTGGGTGCTTCACTCGGAAGAAGTATCCTTGGAACATTTTTGAAGATGTAGGAAAAATAGATGTCAATGATAACAACGGTACTGCTGGATGTGGATAATACTTTGCTGGATTTTAACCGGTGTGCGGCCTGGTCCATGAAAAAAGCCATGACAGAATGGGGACTTCCCTGTTATGAACAGCTGTATGCCACTTTCCAGACGATTAATCAGAAGCTGTGGCATGAAATAGAAGAAGGAACACTCACGAAGGATGAACTGTATCGGATCCGATGGCAGATGATTTTTGACAGATGTGGGATTGATGCCGATGGTGCTGCTTTTGAGGGGATATTTCTAAAATATCTAAGGGATGCCCATGAGCCGGTGGATGGGGCTATGGAACTGTTAAGCTATCTGTCAGAAAAATATACGGTCTGTATTGCCAGCAACGCGCCCTATGAGCAGCAGCTTCACCGTCTGAAGCAGGCAGGAATGCTGCCATACATACAGCATCTTTTTATATCGGAGAAAATAGGCCATCCGAAGCCGGGACGCAGGTTTTTTGATTACTGTTTTTTTCAGTTAAAAACTGTTCAGCCGGAGGAAGCAATCATGATTGGAGATTCTATGACGGCGGATATAGCAGGTGGTATAGAGTATGGCATGAAAACATGCTGGTATAATCATGATGGCATTGCCGTGCCTGATTTCCCAAAAGCGGACTATATTGTGACATCTCTTGGACAGATACAGGATATTTTGTAAGGCGGATGGGATGAAAGATTTTTGTGAATGAAATATTGTGTATCGGCGGTGAAAGTGGTATAGTGATTAAATAACAGTTTAAAACTGTGCTGATGCGCAGAATGAATTTACATATGAGAGGTAAAGTATGATGAGTGATTACAAAATGAATACAAAATGTGTCCAGTCCGGATACACACCGGGTAATGGTGAACCAAGACAGATTCCGATTATCCAGTCTACGACATTTAGATATGCAACCAGTGAAGATATGGGCAAGTTATTTGATTTGGAGGCATCCGGTTATTTTTATACCCGTCTGCAGAATCCGACCAATGATCATGTGGCTGCCAAGATTGCTGATCTGGAAGGAGGTACAGCGGCTATGCTGACATCATCGGGTCAGGCTGCCAATTTCTTCGCATTGTTCAATATTTGTGAATGCGGCGATCATATTGTTGCGTCCTCATCTATTTATGGCGGTACATTCAATCTGATCTCTGTGACAATGGCCAAGATGGGAATCCAGGTGACCTTTGTTTCACCGGACTGCACGGAAGATGAGCTGAATGCCGCATTTCAGGAGAATACAAAGGTTGTATTCGGTGAGACCATTGCCAATCCGGCTCTGACTGTGCTGGATATTGAAAAGTTTGCAAAAGCAGCCCATGCTCATGGCGTACCTCTGGTGGTTGATAATACATTCCCGACACCTGTGAATTGCCGTCCGATTGAGTGGGGAGCTGATATCGTTACCCATTCCACAACAAAGTATATGGATGGCCATGGAGCAGCTGTGGGCGGTGCCATTGTCGATTCCGGTAATTTTGACTGGATGGCTCATGCGGACAAGTTCCCGGGACTTTGTACACCGGATGAATCCTATCACGGTGTTACATATGCTGAAAAGTTTGGCAAGGAAGGTGCTTTTATCACAAAATGTACCTCTCAGCTGATGCGTGATTTCGGCTGTATCCAGTCTCCGCAGAATGCCTTTTTGCTGAATCTTGGACTGGAATCTCTCCATGTGCGTATGCCGCGCCATGTGAAGAATGGGCAGGCCGTGGCTGAGTTCCTGCAGAACCATCCGCAGGTAGCCTATGTCAATTACTCCGGGCTTCCTGGAGATAAATATTATGAAGTTGCAAAGAAATACATGCCAAACGGCGGCTGCGGTGTTGTATCCTTTGAATTGAAGGGCGGACGTAAGGCTGCAGAGACATTTATGAAGCATCTGAAGCTGGCGGCCATTGAGACTCATGTGGCCGATGCCAGAACATGCTGTCTGAATCCGGCCACATCCACCCATCGCCAGATGACGGATGAGCAGCTGGCTGCAGCAGGTGTACCGGCAGGTCTGGTGAGAATGTCCTGCGGTCTTGAGGACAAGGAGGATCTGATCGCCGATCTGGCTCAGGCATTGGCAGCTATTGAATAATTGATAGAGGAAGGAAATTTTAAGGATTTTTTGGAACCGAAAACTGACAGAACAGAGAGAACGTCTTCTGTTCTGTCAGTTTTCGGTTATTTTTATTTAACAGAAATGCAAATGGTGGTATTGACAAATAGCCTCGTTGGTGATATGGTTAATTACATAAGTAATGAACCAATTAACAAGAGGGTAAAAACGATATTAATACAAGGAAGGATGAGGAAGTGATCGTTTGTGAATGAGATTTTGAATCAGGAGAAATCAATTTATATCCAGATCAAAGAGATGATTGAGAATGATATTCTCAGGGATGTTCTTCTCGAGGAGGAACGGGTGCCGAGTACCAATGAGCTGGCGAGATTATATGCCATTAATCCGGCTACGGCGGCCAAGGGTGTCAACCTTCTGGTGGATGAGGATATCCTGTATAAAAAGCGGGGGATCGGGATGTTTGTTGCCGGAGGGGCGAAGGAGAGGATTATGAAAAAGCGTCGGGAAGAATTTTATGATAATTATGTAAAGAAGCTCATTGCAGAGGCAGTGAGCATCGGAATCAGCAAAAAAGAACTGATAGATATGATTAATGAATCAAAAGACGGGGGAGTGCAGGATGAGTAAGCTGACAGGAACGGGAATTGTAAAAAAGTATGGTGATAAAGAAGTACTTCAGAATGTTGATCTGGAGCTTGAATCCGGGAAGATCTATGGATTGATCGGGCGCAATGGAGCCGGCAAGACAACATTGCTGTCCATATTAAGTGCTCAGAATCCGGCAACAGAGGGGAATGTTGTCATCGACGGGCAGCCGGTATGGGAGAATCAGGAGGTGCTCGGTAAGATCTGTTTTTCCAGAGAACTGAATCAGCTGGTAGGCAGTACCTATGGCAATGCCATGAAGGTGAAGGAATATCTGAGAATTGCATCTACATTTTTTCCTTATTGGGACAAAGAGATGGAAGAGAAGCTGGTGAAGGATTTCCAGCTGGATGTTAAAAAGAAAATCAGTAAATTATCAAAGGGTATGCTTTCTATGGTGACAATCATTGTGGCGCTGGCAAGCAAGGCGGAGTTCACATTTCTGGATGAGCCGGTGGCTGGTCTTGATGTGGTGGCCAGGGAGCAGTTTTACAGGATACTGATTGATGAATATATGGAGACGGGAAGGACTTTTGTGGTGTCCACCCATATCATCGAGGAAGCAGCCGATGTGTTTGAGGAAGTGATTATTGTGGACAAAGGACGGATCCTTCTGAAGGAGAAGACCCAGGAGCTGCTTGACCGATCTGTTCATATAAGCGGCCATATGGATGAGGTGGACAAGGCCACAGAGGGGCTGAAGGTTCACCATGTGGAGACACTGGGACGCAGCAAGGGAGTGACGGTGATTCTGGAGCCGGGACAGTGTATTCCGGAGGGGTACGATATCAGTCTTCAGAAGCTCAGCCTTCAGAAGGTGTTTGTGGCTCTCTGCGGAGAGGAGGCTTAGATTGGGTATGTTAAAAGCAAATATCAGATTCTGGGGCAGGGAAGTTCTGGGGTATCTGGGCATAACACTTGTAACTGCTGCTGTGCTCTGGATGATTTATGCAGGTGCAGGGAGCAATCGCCTTTCTGATGTGGCGGTGATGCCATATTATATATTCATTGTAGGTGCATTTGTCATTATAATGGAAATCTGTTCATATTTTCAGCTTTATTTTTCTCTGCTGCTGTCCATGAGTGTTACCCGAAAGTCTGTAATCGGAGGATTTATGACTGGTACGACAGTGATGATTCTGGTACTGACAGCTGTTGCAGGAATCTTATGGTATCTTTTACCAGGAGATATTTCTGAAGGAGGGAAAATATTACTTCCATTTATAGCCGGTGGACTTTTAGTTGTGGCAGCTGTGACCATCCTCATCAATACCATTGGAATAAAATGGGGGAAACGGGGCATTGTCAGTTTTTTTATTCTGATTTTATGTATTATTGGCGGCGGAATTGTAGGCGTGCTTTCCTGTGGCAGGGCGAAGCTGTCAGTGATTATGGTGACGGTTTCTGATCTTGTCGGGTTAAGGGCAGTTGTTTTGGGAACGGGTGTTTTGCTGCTCATTGTATCCGGAGCTGTGGCTGCGGCGGTAATGAGAAAATATGAAGTCAGAATGTAAGGAGGGAGAAATATGTTACAGCTGATCAGGAAACAATTGCGGGCACAGGGAACGGATGTCATATGGGGGCCGGTGATTATGCTGGCAGCGGGTATCGTCGGGATGAGCATCATGTTTGCTATGATGAAATTTGACGTAGCAGATGGGGAATGGTTTTGCCTGGGTACAATGCTGGGAGGGATCGTTGCAGCCTTTTATGGTTTTATCTGGATTTCTGCAGGCATTGGGTTCTATTTTAACATGGAAGTGGCCATGGGCTGCTCCAGAAAAGAATTTTTCTTTTCCTATTATCTGACCGGTTTTGTGATGAATGGGGTTTATGCGATTATAATGGCCATAATGTGCATAATTGAGAATGCACTGGGAAGGATGCTGTATCCGGGTATGGAAAATGACATTGATTTGCTTTACTATATTATCAGGGGAGGTATTCCGGCGGTTGTTGTACTTACAGTTATAGGTGGATTTTGCGGGACTCTGGTGCTGCGTTATGGAAAGAAAGCTTTTTGGGTATTGTGGGCGATCTGGATGGTTTTATGTCTGGGAGGACCGAGAATATCAGATGCTGTGTCAGATGCACCGGATTCTGTTTTTGGAAAAATCGGAACCGCTGTGGAAGTGCTTTTGGAATCTGTTTCTGTGAATATCTGGATCTTATTTGGAGCAGCTATTGTGTTAGCCTGCGGTGTTGCCGATTTTCTGATGCTTCGCAGGCAGCAGGTGACAATGTAAAGTGTGTGGGGGATTTGCGGAATAGGAATTTGATGGTATAATGGATTCAGACTCGCGAGGGAGTCCTGAATCAAAGAAAGAAGGATAACTGGAATGAAAGAAAATGTGAAAGACTATGTAGTACAGAAAGTAAATGAATTGATCAGTGCCCCATCCTGCTGTGCAGAAGCAAAAGCAGCAGCGCAGAATTGGCTGGATGCAATCGGAACAGACAATGAAGCGGAAGAGACAAAAAAACTGATAGCTGAACTGGAAATGGATATTGTACCTATAGAGGGTCTGATTGCTTTTGCAGGATCTGAAGCAGGCGAAAAGGTCTTTGGCAAGGAAATGGCTGGGAATCTTAAATTGCATGCGTTGGAGATTCAAGCTGCAGGTGCAAAATATTGTGATTGTCCGGCATGTGCTGCAGTTGCTGCAATTCTTGATAAGAAAGATGAAATGATATAGGTTCGAGAGTCTTGAATTATAACTGGATAAGCCCCCACATACACTGTAAAAAGCGTCTGTGGGGGCTTTTTTTCTGTGCCGCAACTTATCTGACTGGAATAATCAGGTTACTAAATATACGACTAAAATTAAAATATACTTGACATTTTGATATATAAATGTTAATATCTATAAGTAAGAAACAGGAGGTGAGCGGTAAGTGCCAAAAAACATTGCTATAAAGGTAGCCAGAGCTGAGAAAGATATGACACAAAAAGCATTGGCAGAGGCTGTCGGGGTTTCGCGGCAGACCATGAATGCTATTGAAAAGGGCGAATATAATCCAACAATAAAATTATGTCGGAAAATTTGCCGGGTACTAAATAAGAGTTTAGATGATTTATTTTGGGAGGATGAGGAAGATGAAAAAAGTGAAGAATAATCTGGATGAGAGACAGGAATTGAAACTTCTTAAAATTGAACATAATGGTTGCTGGTTGGCTTTCTGGGGATTACTGGCCGCAATGCTGCTTCAAATGGCACTGGGAAATAACAGTCTGGAAAATCTGGCAGGAGAATGGATTGTATTTATGTGCCTTGCGGTTTATCTCATGGCCGGGTGCATGAAAAATGGAATCTGGGACAGAAAATTAAAACCAACTTTGAAAACAAATACATTGATTAGTGGTATTGCAGCTATTGTAATGGGCATTATATGGTTCGTAATTTCCTATCATAATTATCATAATCTCATGGGATCAATTATGACAGGTGTTTTTATGCTCTTATCTGTAGGAATTTTATGTTTGGTTGTGTTAATGATATTTTCTCGTATATATAAGAGAAGGATTGAAAAACTTGAAGGATCGGATGAGGAGCAATAAAAGTGAAGCGATTTGAAGTTATTGATATGCATTGTGATACGATTCCGGCGATGATGGATGCGGCGGAAAAAGGAGAGAAGCTTTCTCTTGATAAGAATGATTTACAGATTGATCTGAATAAGCTGGAAAAGGGCGGTTATCTCTGCCAGTGCTTTTCACTTTTTACATATCTTGGAGAATTGGAGGAAAAGGGAGAGACACCTTTTCAGCATGTGAAGAAGCTGGTGGAATTCTGGCAGCAGGAGATTGGCCGTTATCCGGACAGGATCCGTCAGATAAGGACTTATGAGGAGCTTATGGAGAACCAGGCAGCAGGGCGGCTTAGTGCTGTTATGACGGTGGAAGAAGGCGGCGTATATGAGGGTGACATGGACAAGCTGTATGAGCTTTATGAAATGGGTGTCCGTATATCTACTATCACCTGGAATTTTGCCAATGAGCTGGGCTATCCGAATCCGACCGTCAGACCGGGTGAACCGTGGCTTCCGGATTTGACAAACGGACTGACGGAGAAGGGGATTTATTTTGTGGAAGAAATGGAAAGACTGGGAATCCTTGTGGATATTTCTCATCTGAATGATGCGGGTATCAGGGATGTGTTTTTACATACCAGAGGGCCTGTGATCGCAACCCATTCCAATGTCAGGGAGCTCTGCGGGCATCTGAGAAATCTGACGGATGAGAATATACAGAGACTTGCCGAACGGGGCGGTATAATAGGTGTTAATTTTTATCCTGCCTTTTTGAAGGAACAAGAGGCAGGAAAGTGCGAGGCCACGGTCCATGACATGATCAGGCATATGAAGTATCTGAAAAATCTGGGCGGCATTGATTGCATTGCACTGGGGACGGATTTCGACGGATATGAAGGTGAGACGGATATCCCTCATGCGGGAAGTATGCAGCATCTGGCCGATATTATGCAAAGAGAAGGTTTCTCAGGTGATGAGATTGAAAAAATATTTTACCGAAATGCTCTTCGGGTATTCAGGGAAGTATGGTAACGCAGTTTATTTTTCAGAGGCAGACTGCATGGAGGAATGGGCAAGAAAGTGCATGAGGGCCTGACTTTGTCCGTCTTTACGCCAGATGGCATGGATATTTTCAACTTCTTCATCACCGATCAGAGGGATGAAGATCAGGTTGTCAGCATTGGTCAGCTTGTTGGTGCTGTAGGATGGAAGGATAGAGATGCCCTCTTCAGCTGCTACCATCATAAGAATACTTTCTATATCCGCAGAACGGAGCAGGATATTGGGCTGATAGCCGCATTTCTGATAGAGCTGCAGAAAATGGGTATCTCCAAAGGATTCTTCACTTCCGGAAGGAGACATGTAGAGAATCGTTTCATTTTTCAGTTCCTGGCGATGCAGGCAGGATCTCTGGGCGTAGGGATGGGCGCTGTAAAGGGCAACAACAAGTCTTGCCTGTTCAATCAGACGATGCCCGGTGCGCTCATCACTGCAGAGATTGGTACTGTCCCATGTAAAGATGATATCGTATTCATTATTTAAAAGTCCTGCTGCCAGTGCGTCACTGTCTGTCCGGTAACAGGTGAGCAGGATATTAGGGAAAGAACGGTGGAAGGAACGGAGTTTATCCGACAGATTGCTGCGTTCGTAGCCCTTGGTATAACCGATGCGGAGAGAACCGACCAGTCCGGTGGAGGCCTCGATGGTGCGGGTAAGAGCTGTATTCATACGTTCTACGATGGCTTTGGCTTCGTTTAAAAATACATTTCCTGCCGGCGTCAGTGATATGGGACGTGTGCTGCGGTCGAAAAGCTCAGTTCCTATGGTTTCTTCAAGGGAACGGATCTGCTGGGTAATGGCTGTCTGGGTCAGATAGTACTGGATGGCAGCCTTTGTAAAACTATGATGTTCAGCTACGGCAATAAAATATTTTAGTTGATTGATATTCATTTTTAATTTTTCTCGATTCCAATAATATAAGTTTTTCTTATTATAATATCAAAATCATTCATTTGCAATCCCTATATAGCTGTAATAGAATCATTTAATATAATAGTAATAACGATTCTGTATGGGATGTCATTGCTATGATAAGTCAACATGCTGAAGGGAGATTTTTGGGGAAATGGAACGTGAAAATTTTCAGTCCCGTCTTGGGTTTTTGCTGGTCAGCGCCGGATGTGCCATTGGTATTGGTAATGTGTGGCGCTTTCCTTTTGTAACGGGAGAAAATGGCGGCGGTGTATTCGTATTGTTTTATCTGATTTTTCTGTTATGTATGGGGGTGCCTGTGCTGACCATGGAGCTGGCGGTGGGCCGTGCCGCCAAAAAGAGTGCAGTTCTGGGATATAAGGCGCTGGAGAAAGAAGGGCAGAAATGGCATATTCATGGCTGGTTCTGTATGATCGGCTGTGTTCTGCTGATGATGTATTATACAACTGTTTCAGGATGGATGATCAGTTATTTCTTTAAATTCCTGACAGGAACCTTTGAAAAAGGCATGGATGCGGCGGCTGTAGGCGGTGTATTTGGATCGATGCTGGCTGATCCTGTGGAGATGGGAGCATGGATGGCTGTGATGGTACTGGCAGGATTTGTTGTATGCAGCTTTGGCCTGCAGAAAGGGCTGGAGCGTATTTCAAAGTTTATGATGTCGGCATTGCTTCTGCTGATTGTAGTTCTGGTAATTCACAGCCTGCTGCTGCCGGGTGCGGGAGAAGGACTGAGCTTTTATCTGCTGCCTGATTTCAAACGGGCGATGGATGTGGGGCTGGGAAAGGTTATTACAGCGGCCATGAATCAGGCATTTTTTACATTGAGTCTGGGAATTGGCGCCATGGAAATTTTCGGAAGCTATATGTCTTCTGATCATACGCTGACGGGAGAATCCGTCCGTATCTGCGGATTGGATACCTTTGTGGCCATCATGTCGGGTTTAATCATTTTTCCGGCCTGTTTTTCCTTTGGGGTTCAGCCGGATGCAGGTCCATCACTGATATTCGTAACGCTGCCAAATGTATTTGTGAACATGGCCGGCGGACGCATATGGGGAACATTGTTTTTCCTGTTTATGACCTTTGCCAGTTTTTCAACGATCATCGCTGTATTTGAAAATCTGCTGGCAAGCTGTATTGATAATTTTGGATGGAGCCGGAGAAAGGCTGTCATTGTCAACGGTATTTTCATTTTGGCAGCCAGCATGCCTTGCGTCCTGGGATATAATGTATGGCGTGATCTGCATATTATAGGCGGCAGAGATGTGCTGGACAGTGAAGATTTTATTGTCAGCAATCTGCTGCTGCCGGGTGGTTCTCTGGTCTATCTGTTGTTTTGTGTGAGCAGATGGGGATGGGGATTTGACAATTATCTTGAAGAAGTCAACAAAGGACGCGGCCTGAAGATGTCCAGGGCATTCAAGCCGTTTTTCCTTGTTGTTCTGCCTGTGCTGATTCTGATTATTCTGGTGCAGGGGCTGATCTGACCGGCTGACGGATGACGGTACGCAGTTTTTCTGCTGCGGTTCGTCTCGGGTCACTCAGATAAATTTCGTGATGAAAGCGACCTGATTCAAAATCCGGCATATAGCCCTGATTTGCTGCATAATCCTCCATCATCCCTATGGTGGACGGTTCGCTGTCATAGCTGCCGATATGCATACACTGAACACAGGTGCCTTCTTTGTAGGTGAAATATTCTACCTTTGAAAAATCTGTTTTCTTTTTGGCTGTAGCTTCCTGAATGGCCCAGTCAAATTCTTCTTTTGTGACAAATTCCGGCAGTCGGATCATGGCGATCCACTGGAAGGTCTCTTTGTGGGCATAGTCAATGCCCTGAATGTTTTCTTGCCACCAGAGACCCTCCAGTGGCGGCACCACATAGGAAAAATAGCCGTCGATCTGATGGCTGCCTTTATAACTCATTTTGATGGTAAAGGCAATGCCGTAGAGCATGCTCATGGCAGCTTTATATTCACCTTCCGGCTCGTTGGGATTGCCCTTCCCTCTGACGGCAATATAGTTCATCTCCGGGATATCGATGATGCCCGGTTTTTTTGGCGGCAGATAGAATTCCCTGTATTCCTTTTTATAGTCAAATGCCATATCTATACCTCTTTTCCCAGAAATTCTTTTTGGCGTTTTTTGCTGAAACCTCCAAGGACTAGACTGTAGGATTCATCCAGCATGTCCTTTAAAAGGTCATCGGGCACCTGACCATCGGGTTTGATGGAATTCCAATGGACTTTATTGGAATAATAACCCGGGATAATGTCCTCATATTGCTGACGCATAATCTCACCCCTCATGGGTTCCAGCTTCAGATTGATATAATAGGGTTCGTTCTGATCATTAAGGCAGACAGCGGCAAACATTTTGCCGCCGATCTGATAGCGAATCCAGTTCCAGTCGGGCTGCAGGTCTTTTGTTACACCTTTTTTAGCTAGCAGATATTCATCTAACCAGATATATCTCATGTTATTTCCTCCTTTGAATGATATGTTCTAGTATAACAGCCTTAACAGGACAACAGTATGTCATGTTCTGAAGAAATAAAAGTTTGTTGTGCCAGTTTTTGCATCTTTACTATATTTTGTTTTTATTATAGACCATTGTTAAAATGAATGAAATCTTTTTTTCAGCATCAGTGAACAGTGCGTTACCTTTCGAAAAATCAATGTTGTTATTGATATCGCATATTGTCACGCACCTCCACATACATTGTAAAAACAGCGTCTGCGGAGGCTTTTCCTTTGAAAGATTATATTGAAGAGCGGGCAGTGGATCTGGCAAATTATATTATTGAAACACGGGCGACGGTGCGTCAGACCGCAAAAAAATTTGGAATTAGTAAAAGTACGGTACATAAAGATGTGACAGAACGTTTAATTCAGATTAATCCCATACTGGCTTCAGAAGCAAGAAAAGTACTGGATGTGAATAAATCAGAGAGACATATCAGGGGCGGAATGGCAACCAGGGAGAAATATCTGCATCAGCATTGAGAATAAGATTATATTTTCAGGGTATCCTGATAGAAAATCCAATTCAGGAGGCGATAATGATGATAGCAAAGGTGAATGAGGGATGTATTGCCTGTGGAGCCTGTATAGATATCTGTCCGGAGGTGTTCCGTTATGGAATAGACGGTACGTCGGAAGCTTATCGGGAAGTAACCGATGCCAATGAGGAGGCTGCAAAGGAAGCAAGAGACAGCTGTCCGGTTTCTGTTATCGATATTGAGGAGTGACAGGACATTATTAATTAGATGGAATACAGGAAGGATTGCTGTATAGGATTTTATGATGGATAGACAGTAATCCTTCCTGTTATCTGTAGATAGTATTGGATGTAGAATGTTAGTATCTATATAATAGATCGAAACAATGAAAGGATGCCATGAAACTGCAGATGGCTTTTACCCTTCAAATAATGTCAGACGAATAAGTTCCCGGTATACTTTTTCACACCGGAGAATATCATCGATGGCTACCCATTCATCGGGCTGATGGGCGGCTTCCAGACTGCCGGGACCATAGGACATACAATTATGATTACGAAGCTGTCCTGCAATGACGGCGGTATCTGTATAGCCAGTGAAACAGGTGACAGGCGTTTCAGCGGAAGTTATATTGGTGCAGGCTTCTTTCAAATTGGCCAAAAGCGGTGAATCCGGATCTTTTTCAATCGGAGGTCTGTCTCCGGTAATTGTATAGGATGCAGTTACGCCCGGGACTTCTGTTATAGCTGTCTGGATGGCCTTTTCAATAATTTTATTGGTTTTTTCTGTATTCAGAGGCGGGACCAGGCGCATATCAATCCAGAGCCTGCAATGGTCAGGTACGACATAAGGACGGTAACCGCCGGCAATCTGACCGAAGGTGACCGTAGAGACTCCCATATCAGGATGGGGAGGTGCTGATTCGATGGCAAGTCGGACTGAATGAATGATTTCTGCCATGGCGGCATTGGCATCGGCACCTTTCCATGGAGTACTGGCGTGGGCTGTATGCCCCTCTACATCGATCTCATACCATGTTCGTCCTTTATGAGCCACCTGTATCTGTCCGTCCGTTGGTTCAGCATCAATGACCCAGTCCTGGTCGGTGACCCATCCGGAACGGATACAGGCTTCGGAACCACGCATAAAATCTTCTTCATCCATGGTGCAGATGAGTTTTAGTTTCCTTCTGGCAGAGATACCGGTTTCCCGGAGATATTCTGCTGCTGTGATAAATGCAGAGAGACAGCATGCGAGCCCGGATTTCATATCGCAGGCACCTCGGCCATAGATCAGGCCGTCCTTTTCAACGGCAGAGAATGGCTGTACTGTCCAGCCATCCCCAACAACAACTGTGTCCATATGGCAGATCATGACGAGTGCCGGAGTATCATCGGGACCCGGAAGCTCAGCCATCAGGTTTGGGCGGCCGGGCAGTACTTCTTCCAGGGTCAGTCTGACACCGGGAAGCGGTGACAGCTGTCCGGTGAGCCAGTCAGCCATTTTCTTCTCATAGATGCCGGGATCGGTACTTTCTATTTGAATCATTTTTCTGGTAAAATCCACAGCCAGAGATGATGTTGTCATGTTAAATGCACTCCTTTGGTATTCATAAGTTTTATATCAGATGGGAGATGATCCCTGATACAGTATAGTTTACTGCGTAATTTTCGGAAGTCAAGCTGCTTGCGGTACATATCGTGTATACACAGACTCCGGGTAGCTATTTAAAAAAAATCATGGTATACTTATGGGAAAAATAAAAAAGATTGATGGAGTGAGCCTGTGAAGCTGATAGAAAAATTGATGCGGGACCGCATTCTGACAAAGGATGAGTTTGTAGATCTGCTGTCCGGAACGAGTGATGAAGATAAGGAAATACTGCGTCAGGAGGCCGTGAAGTTGAGGGAGAAATACTATGGCCACGATGTGTATATTCGAGGATTGATAGAATTTACCAATTATTGTAAGAATAATTGTTACTACTGCGGTATCCGGCGTGACAATCGCGCTCTGGAAAGATATCGTCTGACAAAGGAAGAGATTCTGTCCTGCTGTGAGAATGGTTATTCACTGGGATATCGTACATTTGTCCTGCAGGGTGGTGAAGATCCATGGTTTAATGATGACAGGATGGCGGATATTGTCAGCAGTATCCGGGCAGCGTATCCGGATTGTGCCATTACCCTTTCACTGGGGGAGAGGTCAGTGGAAAGTTACCGACGTTTAAAAGAGGCTGGAGCCGATCGTTATCTGCTGAGGCACGAGACGGCCAATGAAGAGCATTATCGAAAATTACATCCTGAGGAGATGTCACTGCAGAACCGGAAAGATTGTCTTTATGCATTGAAGGCAATGGGATATCAGGTGGGTGCAGGATTTATGGTAGGAGCACCGGGACAGACCTTTGAATGTTTGGCTGAAGATCTCATCTTTCTCCATGATCTTCAGCCGGAGATGATCGGTATTGGACCATTTTTGCCGCATCATGAGACGCCGTTTGCAGACGAGAATAAGGGGAGCTTTGAACTGACGATATTTTTGTTGTCAATCCTGCGGGTGATGTTCCCAAATGTTCTGCTGCCTGCAACAACGGCCCTTGGCACGATCAAAGCTACAGGTCGTGAACAGGGGATGCTGGCGGGCTGCAATGTGGTCATGCCGAATCTTTCGCCTGTGGTCAATCGTAAACAGTATGAGCTTTATGATGATAAGATCTGTACAGGCGATGAAGCGGCGGAATGCAGAGGATGCCTTGAAAACCGTATGGCTTCGGTGGGATACCATCTCGTGGTGGATCGTGGTGATTTTAAAGCATAAAAGTCATAGAAGACGCCTATACTATCAGTAATCGATAAAAAAGGATGGTTGCTGATATGATAGGATGGATCGTTGCGTTGATATCCGGTGCTCTTATGAGCATTCAGGGTGTTTTGAATACGGAGGTGACGAAGCAGACAAGTCTCTGGGTAAGTACGGGGTGGGTGCAGTTTTCAGCCTTTCTTGTATGCGCGGCAGCATGGCTTCTAAGGGACAGGAGCAGCATCGGAGCATTAATGGACGTGAGTCCAAAATATATGCTGTTTGGCGGTGTCATTGGTGCGTTTATTACATTAACAGTCATTCTTAGCATGAATCAACTGGGACCGGCAAGGGCGGCACAGCTGATTGTTGTTTCCCAGATTGCGGTTGCCTATATCATTGAATTGATGGGCTGGTTTGGCGTTGAGAAAGCCGACTTTCAATGGTCCAAGATGATAGGTCTTGGACTTTCCATCATCGGTATTATCATTGTAAAGTGGAAATAAAATCTAATCATTGAACTGTTAACAGAATTTTAAAAAGATGTTAAAAATGCTTGTATTCTTTTCCGTTATTTTGTACAATAAAAGCGTGTGATCTTTGTGTATCTGTTCTTTCCGGGAAGGAGAGAAATGGATAGAAAGTATAACTATGGAACATTATTGATGATTGTATTCATTGTGGTGACAGGAATGGTGTTCTGCTGTGACCACAGGACGGAGATGACGGATGAACTGCAGCCTGCGGCAGATTCGGAAGCTGTTTCTGCGGACAGTGACAGGGAGTCTGAAAGTATTGAGACGATATGTCAGACGGAAGCCGGAAGGATTTATGTTTATGTCTGCGGTAAGGTGAATGATCCGGATGTATATGAGCTGAAGTCGGGAACCCGCCTTTTTGAAGCGATCGAGGCGGCGGGAGGTGTCTGTGAAGATGCGGATCTGGACGGTCTGAATCTGGCAGATATTCTTGAAGACGGCGAGAAAATCTATGTGCCGGCAGAGGGGGAAACGGTGACATCGTCAGAGAATACAGAAGATAAATCGTCCGACGGACGGGTGAATATTAATACAGCGACTGCGGATCAGCTCCAGACTTTGCCGGGAATCGGAGAGGCCAAGGCAAGTGCGATTATTGCATACCGTGATGCGAACGGTGCCTTTGCTTCTGTTGAGGAGCTGAGGGAGGTCCCGGGGATTAAGGATGGGATTTTCGGACAGATTCAGTCGTTGATCAGAGCAGATTGAGGTGAAAGAATGGCGAATAAGGTTTTGGTTGTGGATGATGAGAAGTTGATTGTAAAGGGCATCAAATTCAGTCTGGAACAGGATGGTATGGAGGTAACAGCGGCTTATGATGGTAAAGAGGCCTATGAGCTGGCTTCTCAGAATGATTATGATATTATTCTTCTGGATGTGATGCTTCCTGAATTAAATGGTTTTGAAGTATGCCAGATGATCCGGGAAAAATCAGATGTACCGATTATTATGCTCACAGCCAAAGGTGATGATATGGATAAAATTTTGGGTCTGGAATACGGTGCGGATGATTATGTGACCAAACCGTTTAATATTCTGGAGGTGAAGGCCCGTATCAAGGCAATTATCCGCCGTACGAAGAACAGAAGGCAGGAACAGCCGGTGGAGCGTGCTATTACTTCCGGTGATCTGCGCATTGAACTGGACAGCCGGCGTGTATTTATTGCAGATAAGGAAGTGAATCTGACGGCCAAGGAATTTGATCTTCTGGAGCTTTTGATTACGAATCCGAATAAAGTTTTTAACAGAGAGAATCTCCTGAATCTTGTCTGGGGATATGATTATCCGGGGGATGTCCGTACAGTGGATGTCCATGTCAGAAGGCTGAGAGAGAAGATTGAGGCCAGCCCGAGTGAACCGAAATATATACATACAAAATGGGGTGTTGGCTATTTCTTCCAGAAATAAAAAAAGGTTATTAAGAGTATTTCACAGTATGCATGTGCGGCTTCTTATATCTATGATCGCGCTGACGGTGATCCCCGTGATTTTCCTTCAGGCTTTTTATACGGGGTATATGATCAATCATATTCGGGCTAACCGAATTGATCTGGTGCGGAATTATGGTGCGCTGATCGGAAAAGAGATGCTGCAGACTGATTATCTGGAGGGACAGGCTTCGGCCGTCATTGATGGGGAGATACAGCAGTTCTCCGGTCTTTATGACGGCCGTATTGTAGTAACGGATGCGGATTTCACAGTGAGAATGGATACCTATGGTATGCTGATGGGCAAAAAACTGGTATCAGAAGAGGTGGTTCTGGCACTCCAGGATACGGAACTGTCCTACTATGACAGGGATTCAGATCAGGTATGGCTGACCTATGTTATAAAAGATGAGACAGAGGAGACCATCAGAGGTATGATCCTTTTTTTTGTGTCATGTGCGGATCTGACAGAGAGCCACGATATCATTTTACGGACCATGACACTTGTCATGATCAGTGTGGGACTGCTGCTGATTGTACTTTCCTTTGTCATGGCACGTATTTTTACAAAACCATTTAAACACATGGCCACATCCATTAACCGGATCTCTGAGGGCTATTTTGATGAAGAAGTCTGTCTGACAGGCTTTTCTGAGGTGGAACAGATATCAGATGCTTTCAACACTATGTTAAAACGACTTAAAGAACTGGAAAGCTCAAGGCAGGAATTTGTCTCCAACGTATCACATGAACTGAAAACACCTTTGACATCCATGAAGGTACTGGCCGATTCACTGAATATGCAGCCGGATGCGCCTGTGGAGCTTTACAGAGAATTCATGCAGGATATCGGAGAGGAGATTGACAGAGAGAATACAATTATTAATGATCTGCTCTCGCTGGTTAAAATGGATAAAACGGAGGCGGATCTGAATATCGCCAATATCAGTATCAATGATCTGCTCGAATCTATTTTAAAACGTCTGAAACCGATTGCGGCCAAGAAAAATATTGAGCTGGTGCTGGAAAGCTATCGTACGGTGACGGCGGAATGTGATGAAGTCAAGTTGACACTTGCCCTGTCCAATCTGGTGGAGAATGCCATTAAATATAACATTGCCGGAGGCTGGGTGAAAGTGACGCTGGATTCGGATCATAAGTATTTCTATGTGACTGTCGCTGACTCGGGTATTGGTATTCCTGAAGAATATCAGGAGAAGATATTTGAAAGATTTTACCGTGTGGACAAGGCCAGATCGAGAGAGACCGGCGGTACAGGCCTGGGTCTTGCTATTACAAAGAATATTGTGCAGATGCATAATGGAGCCATTAAGGTAGTCAGCAAAGAAGATGAGGGGACTACTTTTTCATTGAGGATACCATTGACTTATATCAAACAGTAAGGGGATATCTTATGAGATACAGATGGCGTTGGCTGGCGGTGCTGCTTTTGATTTGCACGACTGTTTTTATAAGTGGATGCCAGAATATCAAATATCTGGCAGGAAGCCATAAGACGGGTGCTGAACCGGAGAATACAGGCACGGGCTACAATATTTATTATATTAACAATGATGAGACAAAGCTTCGGGCTGTGGGATATCAACTTGTATCGACAACGGAGGACGGCATTATCCAGGAGTGTCTGGAGGCTCTGGAGAAAAAACCGGATGATAAGAATTACAAGCCGGTGATAGCTGCTCCGGTGAGGATTGAGCGATATAGTTATGACAAAGACAGTCGGACCTTATCTCTGTATTTTTATGAAGAATATAATCAGATGTCCAAAACTTCCGAGATGCTTGTAAGGGCGGCTATTGTCAAGACACTGACTCAATTCAGCGGTATTATTGATTACGTCTCGTTCAATGTCGGTGGTGAATGGATGGCGAATGGGGAAGGCAATACGCTGCGAATGAAGAATTCAGATTATATTTCTGAGATTACAAGTAATCTGGATCACCTGGAAGATGCCAATCTGTGCCTTTATTTTGCATCCGAGGATGGCAGCGGACTGATTAGGACCTCGACGACATTGAAGTATTATGATACTGTTCCGATGGCGGCAGTTGTATTGGAGGCTCTGCTGAGAGGACCGACAGTGGAGGGCTGTTGTCCGGTATTGTCGGTCAATACACAGGTTAAGAACGTGTATGTCAAAGAGGGGGTTTGTCAGGTTGATTTCAATCAGGGGTTCCTGGAAAAAATCGGTGATCAGGATTTTAAACTGAATGTTTATGGTGTTGTCAATTCACTGACTGAGTTGGAAGATGTGGAAAGAGTACAGATTACTGTGGACGGACAGCCTGTAGCAGAAGCTCCGGACGGTGTGATTCTCACGAGTACTTTGACAGCAAAACCCGATATGGTAATCGAATAAGGAGTTGTATATAATATGCAGAGACCTCTTGTGTGGGTTGGGGTCGCATATATAGCAGGCGGATTGTGGAAAATTCTGGGGCAGTCTTTGTATACAGGATTAATGATGGCTGCTTTGATAATGGTTATAGCAGGCAGATGCAGACGACAGCTTTTAAAAAGCTGGCCGTTCTATATTCTGCCTGTTTTTTTCGTGTCGGCTTTTGTCAATTACAGTCGGGCGAGTGTCTATCCCTGTGAAAATATTTTGTCGGGCGGCATGGCCGAAGTCAGTTTTTACGGGGTAGTGACTTCCTGTGAAGAGAAGGAAAATTCTGCAGCTGTGGTAATAAAATCAGCAGCTATTGGGGTAATGGATGTTGATTCAAAAGAAGAAAACAGAGCAGGACTGCTTATTTATTTGAGTAAAGGAAATGAAGTGCCGCAGGCAGGATATGTTGTTCATGGGACAGGACAGCTGGAGAAGCCGCAGAGAGCCTCCAATCCCGGGCAGTTTGATGCGGCAGAGTATTATCATGCCAGGGGAATCGATTATATTTTATGGCCGGAGCAGATGGACATTGTTTCGAAATCTTTTTCCTATCAGATGCTATTGCACCGATTCAGGGCGCAGTGGAAGGAGATATACCGGAAATATCTGACTGAAAAAGATGCAGGGGTTCTTGGTGCTGTTCTGCTGGGAGACAAGACGCTGCTGGATGAGGACATACAGGATCTTTACCAGAAGGTGGGGATTGTTCATATTCTGGCTATCTCAGGACTGCATATTTCCATGATAGGGATGGGGATATTCGAGTTGCTTCGACGACTGGGGGCGGGATTCAGATTCAGTTCCTGTACGTCTGCATTTCTTGTATTGAGCTATGGTGTCATGACGGGATACGGGCCGTCGACTGAAAGGGCAGTCATCATGTTCCTGGTGAAAATGGGGGCTGTTTTTCTGGGAAGATCTTATGATATGCTGTCTGCACTTAGTCTTGCTGCATTGATTATTTTTATCAGGCGGCCGTTAATGATGACACAGGCAGGGGTGCAGTTTTCTTTTGCAGCCGTATTGTCTATAGGTGTCCTCTGGCCTGCCATACGCCGTGTAGTTATCGGAGAACAGAGTTGTGAAACCGGTAAAAAGAGAGAAAAGAAGGCATATGATAGAGCAAGACTGGCGAAATACATAGGACCTTCAGCTGCAGTGACTATTGGAACGTTGCCGCTGGCAGCCTTCTATTATGGTGAGATTCCTCTGGTGAGTTTTTTTCTGAATCTGGTGGTGCTGCCAATGATGGAACTTTTAGTGCCTGTTGGCCTAGTGATGGGAATGGCCGGTTTTGTGCTGCCGCCGGTTTCAGGTTTTTTGGGAGGCAGTATTCATTTTATGCTTACATTCAATAACAGTTTGTGTGATCTGGCATCCAAAATACCAATGGCGGTCTGGAGGACAGGTGTGCCGCCGCTGGTTCTTGTTGTTCTTTATTATATGATATTAACCGTTTTTATCGTTTTGGAATTATCCACGGGTGGGATGTCATCTGAACACAGGAAGAAGTTGATGATGTTATTGTTATCCTGCAGTCTTATTCTGGTCCCTTTCAGACGGATGATACCGCTGGCAGCTTTTATGGATGTTGGACAGGGGGATTGTATTTTTGTCCGGACAACTTCGGGTACAACATGGCTGGTGGATGGAGGAAGTTCGGATGTCAGGAATGCAGGCAAATATCGTATCATTCCGTTTTTAAAATATTATGGTGAAGATAGTGTTGATTATGCCTGTGTGACCCATGGGGATGAGGATCATTTGTCCGGCATACGGGAATTGCTGTCTGAAAATCTGATTGGACATCTGGTGCTGACGCGGGTATCCGCAAAGGATCCGGTATGCATGGAACTGGCAGAAATGGCTGCAGAAAATGGAGTGGATATAATATATATAGAAGCCGGAGATCGCTGGGAAAGTGGAGACTGGGAGTTTGAATGTATCTATCCTGACTCAACAGAGACTTTTAATGAAGATAAAAATGATGCTTCCATGGTACTGAAGCTTCGGGCCGGGGAAAAGACTTTTCTGCTGACGGGGGATATTTCTGAGAAGGCGGAAGCAAAGCTTGACGGGCAAAAACTGGAGGATATTGATGTGTTGAAGGTAGGTCATCATGGCTCAGGACGTTCCAGCAGCAGAGAATTTCTCGAAAAAACCGGAGCAGAAATGGCAATCATATCCTGTGGGGCAAATAACCGTTATGGTCACCCGGCGCCAGAAACCATTGAACGTTTGGAAGAAGCTGGTATGGATATTTGGGTGACCGTGGAGAAAGGAGCTGTTTTGATGGTGTATCATAATGGAAACTTCGAAATCAGGTCATATTTGAAAAGGTAAATCCGTCTGTTTTCGGCATGTTGTTTATCAAAATAGGTTTCAAAAACTTCAAAGGCTGAATGGTTACGCTATTATTTTTATGAAAAATATGTTACACTCATAACAGTTCTTATTTGCCGGGAGGTATGTATGAAGACTTTAAACGAACATCTGAAGAAGAAAACATTCAAAAATGTATATTTATTATATGGTGATGAAGCCTATCTGCGTATACAGTACAGAGACAGGCTTAGGGATGCCCTGATCAATGAGGGCGATACAATGAATATGGCCAGTTTTGAGGGAAAAGGTATCGATGAAAAGGAGATCATGGCATTGGCCGATACCATGCCTTTTTTCAGTGATTATCGTCTGATTATTGTTGAAAACAGTGGATTTTTCACTTCCTCCCATGATGAGCTTGCAGAATATATGAAACATATTCCGGAGACGACCTGCATTGTATTTGCTGAAGCTGAGGTGGATAAGAGAAATAAGCTGTTTAAAGCTGTTTCAGGGGAGGGGTATGCGGCTAATCTGACCATACCCAATGATAAACAGCTGATTCTCTGGCTGGCTGGCATGGTCAAACGGGAAAATAAACTGATTCAGGAACAGACACTGCAGTATTTTCTGCAGCTGGTGGAGCATGATATGAACTGTATGCGTCAGGAGATGGAAAAGCTGATCTGTTATGTGGGTAAACGGGAGGTTATAGAACGATCCGACGTGGACGCGGTGTGCAGTGCTTTTGTGGAGAACAAGATCTTTGATATGATTCGGGCTATTTCTGAAAAAAATCAACATCAGGCATTACAGCTCTATGATGATCTGGTGACATTGAAGGAAGCTCCCATGAGAATACTCTATTTGATCATCAAACAGTTTAATACACTGTACGAGATCAGAGATCTGGCAGTGAAAGGATATCCTGCGGGAACTATTGCTGAAAAAACGGGTATCAGGGATTTTATTGTGAAAAGGAATATTGCTCTGGGAAGAAATTTTGAACTGCCGGTACTGCGCCAGGCTGTCGAAGATGGTACGGAGCTGGAAGAAGCGGTCAAAACAGGCAGAATTACCGACCGGCTGGCGGTGGAGTGGATGATACAGAAATACAGCCGTTAATTGGCAATGGCCAATTAATGGCTGGGGAAAAAGAAAAAGCATGTGTATTGAGGGTTTATACACATGCTTTTATTGGTTTTATTTATCTTGACAGATATTAATTCATCTTATTAACAGCAGCAGCAAGTCTTCCAACTTTTCTGGAAGAAGTGTTCTTGTGGTAAACACCCTTGGATGTTGCCTTGTCAATAACGCTTGTAGCATTCAATAAAGCAGCCTGTGCAGCTTCCTTATCACCTGCTGCGATAGCAGCGTCAACTTTCTTGATAGCTGTCTTAACACCTGATTTAATCATCTTGTTTCTTAAAGCCTTGGTCTGATTTACAAGGACTCTCTTCTTTGCAGATTTGATATTAGCCAATTCGTACACCTCCAAACATCATTCTTATTATAGATGTGTTATGCATTAACCCGGACACGGACGTTCTAATGTAAACATACTATTATATAATAGATGACAGGATGTCATTTGTCAAGCTATAAAATTAAAAAAAG
>JAEDGN010000058.1 GCA_016297495.1 Coprococcus sp. | reverse complement strand
TGTGGTTCTGTGAAGGCAGATGTGTGAATTTAATGTGCAGTTTTGAAGGTACATCAAAATAGAAGGCATTTGTTTATAAATGCTTTATATTTTTTATCGGGGTGTGGCTCAGCTTGGCTAGAGCGCTTGATTTGGGATCAAGAGGTCGCAGGTTCGAATCCTGTCACCCCGACTAGATGTATTATATAAGGATGGTATACGGGTACCATCCTTTTTTGCGCGTAAAATCAAATCAGAAATATTGGCAAAGAACGGTCAGTTGACATGATAGTATATTTTTTTGTATAATGATGACTGTCGCATAGGAAGTTATTGCGTGATAGGAGGAAACATCATGAAATGGCAGGATGTCGTAATTAAAAAAGTATTTTTCTGTATGTTTGATTCAAATTTCGAAGTTGTACCTTACTCAGGCTATGTTCCTGGAGACGAGGATGAAGTGTACAGATATCTGTGCCAGATGGTTGCAAAATATTATTATCATGAGACATCTCGCAAAGGTTTTATTCATGAAGATTCAGAGTTATTGCAGATCCTGCCTGAAAATGGTGATCAGTTTGAAGCTTTTGTTAACTGTATCTGTGAACAGATTCAGGATCTGATGAAGCAGAATCCGGAGATCCAATCGGGTGCAGGGCTATTTGCGTGGGTGACAA
Organism: Coprococcus sp.; assembly: GCA_016297495.1. Lineage (GTDB taxonomy): Bacteria > Bacillota > Clostridia > Lachnospirales > Lachnospiraceae > Coprococcus_A. The sequence continues at coordinate 12,309 of JAEDGN010000058.1, read as the reverse complement.
TGGAAGAACAGGATTATATTACTTTTTTCAAAAGTAATTACCAGGCAAGATTCTGTGTGTCTCAGGATCAGAATGGCAGAGTACACTGGATCTTGAATCCTATGATTTTGCCGGGACCTTCTCCAAAAGTTAATGAATATTTTTATTTGAATATCAATGACAATCAGGCCCAGGTATCTGACTTTGAGTGTCATATTGATGGATTGAAGCAAAATTATCTTGCTGAATATGTATTGAAGTTAAGCTTTAAGCCGTCGGAAGTGGTAACGGTAAAGGCTATTGATGATTCTGTTGTGGAGACGATCAAGCACTGTTATGAGGAGCAGGCACCTCAGAAGATTATGGAATACAAAACGATTGTGGCGGATCAGGTAAAGGAGAAGGGGCAGATTATCGTGTCGGAACTGGAAGAAGCGGTATTTAAGGATAATGAGCAGGCAGCTATCCTTTATCAGGAAGTGGCAGAACAGCAGCAGATTCCAAAAATCCCGGTTTATGTCAGTAAAAAAACGGAACGTAAACTTGGAAAAAAACAAAAACTGGTGACGGATAGTGGTATTGAGATATTGGTTCCACTGGAACTGCTGAAGGATGACAGTGTTTTTGAATATTATCAGAATGAAGATGGAAAAATGTCCATTTTGATTAAGGAAATTGGTTCCATTGAGAATAAATAACAGGAGGATCTGTGATGAGGTTATTATTACATATATGTTGTGCACCGTGTTCGGTCATGTGTATTGAGACACTTCGCGGCGAAAGAATTGAGCCGACTGGATTCTGGTATAATCCAAACATTCATCCTGTGACAGAATATAAGGCAAGAAAGAACACACTGACGGATTATGCGGCGCAGATCGCTATGAAACTGGTTGTGGAAAATGAATATGGATTAAGAAAGTTTATAGACCATGTTCATCCGGATTATGAGAGCAGATGTGGTTACTGTTATTTATGCCGTCTTGAAGAGACAGCCCGTTTTGCAGCTGAAAATGGATATGACAGTTTTTCTACGACTTTACTGATCAGCCCTTATCAGAATCATGAATTGCTTTGCCGGACAGGGGAAGCCATGGCGAAGAAATATGGCATCGAATTTTTGTATCGCGATTTCCGGCCTTATTTTAAAGAGGGGCAGGAAAAAGCCAGGGCCATGGGTATGTATATGCAGAAATACTGCGGCTGTGTATTTAGTGAGGAAGATCGCTATCTGAACAGGAAGAAGGATAAAGTCAGCATTTATACATTTAATAATAGAGGAAACAGGAATGATAGTCAGGATAACCAGTGATGGAGAAGAGATCCGGACACCTGAACCGCTTACTTCTATATTAAGGGAAAAAGGTATACATTTCCCTTTATATTGTGGTGGCAGCGGACAGTGTGGGAAATGTCTGATTCAGGTCAGAGAAGGTGTTCTGCCGGTTACTACTGCGGACAGGCAATGTCTGTCGGAAGAACAATTGAATGAAGGATATCGTCTTGGCTGTCAGGCTGTTGTGGAAGGAAACTGCATGATAGAGTTGGAAGCAGGCATAATAGAACAGGATTTCTATGTCCCTCCATCAATCGTAAAGAACATTGAGTCAGAGAGTGGAAGCCGAAATAGATTGACAGAACTCAATGGATACGGAGATGGGCGGCTTGGAATTGCCGTGGATATAGGTACGACGACGATAGCCATGGTGCTGGTGAATATGAACACCGGTAATATTTGCAGAGAGTATACAGGTCTTAACCATCAGCGCAGTTATGGCACCGATGTCATGGCCAGAATCCGGGCCTCCATGGAAGGAAAAGGAGCGGAGCTTCAAAGGATAATCCGCGACGATTTGTCGGAGGGATTCCGCCAGCTGATGGAAGGGACAAAAGCTTCAGTGGAATGCATTGTCATTGCAGGCAATACGACTATGATGCATCTGCTCAGGGGATATGACTGCAGCGGATTGGGGAAATATCCATTTAAGCCTTATTCATTGGGCTTTGAGAAAATGACTCTGGAAGAATTACTGAGATCTTTTATCGGAGGGCTGGAACATGTGCCTGTTTTCCTGATGCCGGGAATTTCGGCATTTATTGGCGGTGATATAACGGCAGGAATTTGGGGCTGCCGCATTGATAAGGCAGAGAAACCGCATCTTTTTCTGGATCTGGGAACCAATGCAGAAATGGCTATCGGCTGCCGGGGACGGATTCTGACCACCTCGGCAGCTGCTGGTCCGGCTTTTGAGGGTGGACAGCTTTCCTGTGGTATAGGAAGTATTCCAGGTGCAGTTAAAGATATAAAGATCCAGTATGGGTTGGTACGTTATGAGACCATAGGACGGAGGCCACCGGTAGGGATCTGCGGAACAGGGATGGTTGCAGGCATGGCAGCAATGCTGGAATCGGGAATAATGGACAGCAACGGAAGGCTTATGTCAAGATATGCCTCTTCCGGATTACAGATTGTTCCGGGAAAAATCAGGATTACCCAGGCGGATATAAGAGAATTTCAGAAAGCAAAAGCAGCCATCAGGGCCGGACTGGATATTCTGGTCGCTTCCAGTGGCTATAGATTGGAAGATATAGCGGTTTTTGATCTGGCTGGAGGCTTTGGGTGCCAGTTGGATACCCGCAGGGCAGCTTTTATAAGATTAATGCCGGAGGCGTTGAAAGACCGGGTGCATCCAGTTGGCAATGCGGTAATTAACGGTCTGATTTCATATATGATGAATCCTGACGAGGATGGAATTTTACAAATGATAGAAGGCGTACATGAATTTTCACTGGCGAACCACCCGGATTTCACAAATAATTTTTTGGAATTTTCACGTTTTTGATGTTCAGGCTTGGATACAAGCTGACGTTCGGGGGCAGATGACTATTGCAATTTCGATTGAAAGTGGTTATAATAGAGCCAGCAAGCTATGAGAAAATATTAACAAATAATAAGGGAGGATAAGGAATGTACCGAATAGTAAAAGCCGAAAAACTGGCTGAAAAGATCTATCTGATGGATATTGAAGCACCACGTGTAGCAAGATCCTGTCAGCCGGGCCAGTTTCTGATTGTTAAGATGGATGAGGTGGGCGAGAGAATACCTCTGACCATATGTGATTACGACAAAGAGAAGGGTACAGTCACAATCGTATTCCAGACAGTAGGTGCATCAACAGAGAAGATGGCCGGACTTAAGGAAGGCGATTTCTTCATGGATGTAACAGGACCTCTTGGTAAGGCTTCCGAATGGATTGAGGAGGATATTGAAGTGCTGAAACAGAAGAAGATTCTGTTTGTAGCCGGTGGTGTTGGTACGGCACCTGTATATCCTCAGGTAAAATGGCTTCATGAGCATGGTGTTGATGCTGATGTTATTACCGGAGCAAAGACAAAGGATCTGGTTCTTCTTGAAAAAGAAATGGAAGCTGTTGCAGGTAATCTGTACATAACAACAGATGATGGCTCCTATGGCCGTCATGGTATGGTTACAAAGGTTATCGAGGATCTGGTGAATGAAGGTCACCATTATGATTTCTGTATTGCCATCGGTCCGATGATCATGATGAAATTCGTATGTCTTCTTACCAAGAAACTGGAAATTCCTACAATTGTCAGCATGAACCCGATTATGGTTGATGGTACAGGTATGTGCGGCGCCTGTCGTTTGATAGTGGGCGGCGAAGTGAAGTTTGCCTGTGTAGATGGACCGGAATTTGACGGACATCTGGTAGATTTTGATCTGGCAATGAAGCGTCAGCAGAGCTATAAGACTGAGGAAGGCAGAGCAATGCTGAAGCTGCAGGAAGGTGATACGCATCACGGCGGATGCGGACATTGTGGAGGTGACAAATAATGGCTGATAAGAAGAATAGAGTACCTGTCCGTGAGCAGGCTCCGGAAGTACGTGCAAAGAATTTTGAAGAAGTGTGTCTCGGATATAATGCTGAAGAGGCAATGGAGGAATCCACAAGATGTCTGAACTGCAAGAACGCAAGATGTATCACCGGATGTCCGGTTAATATCAATATTCCTGCATTTATCGCAGAGGTAAAGGAAGGTAATTTTGAGAAGGCTGCTCAGGTCATTGGTGAATCCTCAGCACTTCCTGCTGTATGTGGACGTGTGTGTCCGCAGGAATCTCAGTGTGAGGGCAAATGTATCCTTGGCATTAAGGGTGAGCCGGTATCTATTGGTAAACTGGAGCGTTTTGTAGCTGACTGGGCACGTGAGAATAATATCGAGCCAGTTGGGGCAAAGGAGAAAAAAGGCAAGAAAGTTGCTGTTATCGGTTCCGGTCCTGCAGGACTTACATGTGCAGGAGACCTGGCCAAGATGGGTTATGATGTAAAGATCTTTGAAGCTTTACATGAAGCAGGCGGTGTTCTTGTATATGGTATTCCTGAGTTCCGTCTTCCGAAGCAGACAGTCGTAGCTCATGAAGTTGAGAATGTGAAGAAGCTGGGTGTTGAAATCGAGACCAATGTTATCATCGGTAAATCCATTACCATTGATGAGCTGATTCAGGATGAAGGCTATGATGCCGTATTTATCGGTTCCGGTGCCGGACTTCCGAAGTTCATGGGTATTCCGGGTGAGCAGGCTAACGGTGTATTCTCTGCCAATGAGTTCCTGACACGTAACAATTTGATGAAAGCTTTCCGTGAAGATTATGATACACCGATTCATCGTGGCCAGAAGGTGGCTGTCATCGGCGGCGGTAATGTTGCTATGGATGCTGCCAGAACAGCATTGCGTTTGGGTGCAGAGACATATATTGTATACAGAAGAAGTGAGAAAGAGCTTCCTGCCCGTGTGGAAGAAGTACATCATGCCAAGGAAGAGGGTATCCAGTTCCATCTGCTCCGCAACCCGAAGGAGATTCTTGTGGATGAACAGGGCTGGGTAAAAGGCCTTCGTGTTATTAAGATGGATCTGGGTGAACCGGATGAATCAGGCAGAAGAAGACCTGTGGAAGTACCGGGTTCTGAGTATGTGCTGGATGTAGATACCGTCATCATGGCATTGGGTACATCACCGAATCCGCTGATTTCCTCAACAACGAAAGGCCTTGATATCAATAAGTGGCAGTGTATCGTTGCTGATGAGAAGAACGGCGCGACAACAAAAGAAGGTGTTTATGCCGGCGGTGATGCTGTTACAGGTGCTGCGACGGTTATTCTGGCCATGGGTGCAGGCAAGGCTGCTGCAAAGGGTATTGACGAATATCTGAGCAAATAGTCATTGTATTTTAGTGGATACTTATTCAAATTACGAAAAAAGATGTTGACATTTCGGATTTGAGGGGTATAATAAAGACATATTTGAGAACAACGGTGTTCCTTTTTGAAGGGGCACCGTTTTTTGTATCAGGAGATAATTTTATTCCTGTACAATCCGCTGGTTCTGCAAATGCGGGCAATGGATACATAATAAGAAAACAGGAGGTTGTTTTTTATGAAAAAATTAGAGATTATTATCAAGCCTGAGAAGCTGGAAAGCTTAAAAGATATTCTCGATGACTGTGAAGCAAGCGGTTTGATGATTACAAACATTATGGGTTATGGCAATCAGAAAGGTTACACACGTATGTACAGAGGCACAACTTATAATGTCAATTTGCTGCCGAAGGTAAAGGTTGAAACAGTTGTTTCTGATGAGGCATCAGAGAAGATTATTGAGAGAGTCACCAAGGAGATCAGCTCAGGTAATTATGGTGATGGTAAGATCTTCATTTACAATATTGAAGATGTTGTACGTATCCGTACAGGCGAACGTGGTGAGGATGCAATCTAAGGATTAAAAAAATCGTTTTGCCATATTTTAATTCGGCTTTAGCTTTGAGACATTTTGAAATGTTTTGAGGTTATTGTAAATACATTCTATTTCCCTAAAAAGGCCTTATCGTGAGATAAGGCCTTCCCCCGTTTTACAGGGACAATTCTTCAATTACTTTTTCTAATTCATCCAATACGGAAGCAAATACCTTTAATGCGCTGGCCACCGGCTCTTTTGTAGTCATATCGACCCCTGCCTTTTTCAGCACTTCAATCGGATAATCGGAACCGCCTGCTTTCAGAAATTCAATATAATCATGGACTGCCGGTTCTCCTTCCGTTAATATACGGCTGCTCAGCGCAATGGCAGCAGAAAATCCGGTCGCATACTGATAGACATAGAAAGGTCTGTAAAAATGGGGAATTCTTGCCCATTCCAGTGCAATCTCAGGATCATTGACCATATCCGGACCGAAGTAAATGGCATTCAGGTCGCTATAGATTCTGCATAATGCCTGTGCATTTAATGTTTCACCGGCTGCGGTCTTTTCATGAACGATTTTTTCAAATTCTGCGAACATGGTCTGACGGAACAAAGTCCCTTTGAAGGTGTCCAGATAATGGTTTAACAGATACAGTTTTTCATGGGGGTCTGTGCAGCGTCCCAGAAGATCGTGCATCAGAAGGGCTTCATTACAGGTGGAAGCAATCTCTGCCACAAATATACTATAGCTGGCATTCGTATAATTGTGGGTATGGTTGGCATACCAGGAGTGGAGAGAATGTCCCATTTCATGGGCCAGGGTAAATACATTGTCCAGTGTACCCTGATAATTCAGGAGAACAAATGGATGGTGAGCATAATCACCACCGGAATAAGCACCCGTACGTTTGCCCTTATTTTCGTATATATCGATCCAGCCTTCATGCATACCTTTGTTAAGCAGATGATGGTATTCCTCGCCCAGCGGAGTCAATCCTCGACTGACGATATTCATGGCCTCATCAAAAGGTATTTGGGAATGTTCGCCGGCAACCAGAGGTGTATAGACATCGTACATATGCAGTTCATTAACACCCAGCATTTTCCGCCTCAGGCGTACATAGCGGTACATTTCCGGCAGTGCATCGTGCACGGCTTCCAGAAGCTGGTTATAGACTGTTGTCGGAATATTATTCAGGGATAAATGTGCTTCCATGGAGGAGGCATAATGTCTGGCCCGTGTATAAAAAAGTTCTTTTTTAAGATTGGCTGAAAACATGGCAGCAACGGTATTCTTATATTGGTCAAAAGAACGGTAGTAGGAATGAAATACCTTTTTTCTCAGGTCGCGATCCGTACTTTCCAGTAAAGGAACAAAGCGCCCGTGGGAAATCATTACTTCATTACCCTGTGCATCCGTAACGGATTCAAAACGGATATCCGCATTATTGAACATGTAGTAGATGGACTGAGGCGAGTTGCCAAGATCCATGGTCAGTGCCATAAGTGCCTCTTCTTCGCGGGAAAGAGTATGCGGCTTCATGCGAAGTGTATCTTCAAGGTAATGGGCAAAAGGCGCGAGCATGGGATGACTGCTGACAGCTTCTGACAAATAGTTTTCCGGCAGGGATAAGAGTTCAGGATCTTCGAAGGCTGTAACTTCAAAAAAATGATTGTTGATAATGACAGCCTGACTTTTAAGGTCCTGATAAAATGGATTGGCTGTATCTTCATCGGAACGCTGGGCAGCGTAACTGTACAGACTGTCCAGCTGTATCATAACTCTTTCTTTTTCAGTCAGGTAATCACAGAGTATATCGGCTGAGTCGCCGAGATGCCCCTGGAAAGCTGCCAGTTTATCAATATCTTTTCTGCACTCATCTAAAACCGAAAGAAAAGCCTCATCGCTTGGAAAAATATCTTCTACGTGCCATTTGAATTCTGAGGGCACATCTTTACGTTCTGGTAATGTTCCATTTAGTATGTTTGACATAATAAAACCTCCACTTATAAACTTTGCATCTTTTAGTATAACATTTTTACAGGACAATATCATGGGTAAATAAAAAAATAAGCCGAAATGGCAGGAATATATCCAAATACATTATGAAAAATTTACAGAATGTTCACCCATTTATCAGGTGATGTTGATATAATAAAAACAGTATAAAAAGTGTATTCTGACAGGAGGCGTAAAAATGACTGCATTCATGACGATGGAGAATGTGAAGAAGACCTATCAGATGGGAGAAGTGTCCATTCATGCAGTAGATGGTGTGAATTTGGAAATTGATGAAGGGGAATTTGCCGTTATTGTGGGACCAAGTGGTGCGGGAAAGACAACAGTCCTGAATATGCTGGGCGGTATGGACAGTGTAACTTCCGGTAAAGTGATTGTGGACGGGAAGGATATAAGCAGTTACAGCAGCAGACAGCTGACGCAGTACCGACGGGATGATATTGGTTTTGTATTTCAGTTTTATAATTTGATACAGAATCTGAATGCGCTGGAGAATGTGGAGCTGGCACTTCAGATCAGTAAGAATCCTCTGAACGCCAGAGAAGTTATGAGGGATGTGGGGCTGGAAGACCGGATGTATAATTTCCCTTCCCAGTTGTCCGGCGGCGAGCAGCAGCGTGTGGCCATTGCCAGGGCGCTGGCCAAGAATCCGAAACTGCTATTATGTGATGAACCGACGGGGGCTCTGGACTATCAGACCGGTAAAGCAATATTGAAGCTTTTGCAGGATACATGCAGGAAACGTAGGATGACAGTTATTGTTATTACCCACAATCTGGCAATTGCACCTATGGCAGATCGTGTCATCCAGATTAAGAACGGACGTGTCAGTGAGATGAACGTTAATTCGGATCCGCAGCCTGTGGAGACCATTGAATGGTAGAGGATGGAGAAAATGCGCAAAGCAATCAACAAGGATTTTTTCAGAGAAATTAAATTTACCCTGAACCGGTATCTGTCCATCTTGTTTATAGTAGCTTTGGGGGTGGCCTTTTTTGCCGGTATCCGGGCCACATGTCCTGATATGAAAGAAACACTGGATTATTATCTGGATCAGACGAATTATATGGATATCCGGGTTTTGTCAACTATGGGGCTTACAGATGAGGATATTCAGTCTATTCGAAATATAGAGGGCGTGAAAGATGTGGATGGTGCTTACAGCTATGATGCCTGGGTCGTACGTGGAGATGAAAAAAGGCTTTTGCGTTTTCTGTCAGAACCGGATGGTGTGAATGAGATGGAAATCGTGGATGGCCGCGGTATTGAGGGTGAAGGAGAGTGTGTTGTTGACAGTTTCCTGATTAAAAAATATGGCTATTCCATTGGAGATATTCTGGAAATAACGGCTGCCGGGGCAGATGAGGATGTACTGGATACTTTGACACGGGATACATATACGATTGTGGGGGTTGCTACCAGTTCCAGTTATTTTACAATCTCGAGAGATACGACTTCCGTGGGTACAGGGCAGACGGATGCTTTTGTTTATCTTGCGAAGGATGAATTTAAATCGGAAGCTTATACGGCTGCGTATGTTCTGGTAAGGGATGCTGTGAATGAGGTGGCATTTTCTGACGAGTATGAAACAGTGGTTGGGGCCGTAACGGACAGACTGGATGCTATCAGCAGTAAACGGGAGTCTGCCCGTTATAATGGTATTATGGATGATGCCAATAAAAAACTGGATGATGCAAGGGTTGAATTGGCGGATGCGAAGGCAGAAGCCGAAGAGGAACTGAATGATGCATGGAATCAGATCCAGGATGGTGAACAGGAGCTGGCAGATGGACGGCAGAAACTGGCTGAAAACAGAAAAAATTACGAACAGCAGATTGCTGATGCTCAATCAGATATTGCTTCCGGTGAAAAGAAACTGGCAGATGGAGAAGCAGAGATTGCTGCTAATGAGAAAAAGCTGACAGATGGACAGGCACAGATAGCCGAAGCGGAAAAGATATTGGAAATTTCCCGGCAGGAGCTTGATGCAAACCGGGAAGCCTACGAGGATGGCCTGATTCAGGCCAAGGAAGGTCAGAAACAGCTGGATGCGGCGTATATCAGTATTGAGGAAGCCGGACAGCAGCTGGATATGCAGGAGGCTTCATTGATAGAGCAGAAGAAGGGGCTTCTGCTTCAGCAGGAAGAACTGGAGAAAAATATCGATACATTGGAGTCAGCCATTGACCAATTGAATACGGCGCTTGAACAGTTGAGACAGCAGAGAGATCAGCTGGCAGGTCTGCTTGATCCGGATGGCATATTGATTGGGAAGCTGGAAGAGCAGATTGCAGAGCTGGAAGAGCAGCTTACAGAACTGGAGGAACAGAAGCAGGAAGTATCGGAAGGACTGGTACAGATCAATAATGGACTGGATCAATTGAACGCTGGCCTGCAGCAGATTGCTGATGGCAGAATGGAGCTGGAGCAGCAGAAGCAAAAGTTGAATGAGCAGCAGGCTATGCTGGATGACACTTTTGATCAGCTGGCAGCGGCGAAGGCTCAGCTCGATGACGGTGAAAAACAGATTGCTGACGGACGTAACCAGTTGAATGATAAGAAGAAAGAGATGCAGAACGGATGGGAGGCCATTGATGCGGCAAAGAAAGAACTGACAGCTGGTAAAGCAGAGCTCGAGAATGGCAGAAGGGAGTTGGATGCACAGATAGCGGAGGCGGAAGCGGAATTTGCAGATGCAGAACAGGAGCTCGCGGATGCAGAGCAGAAGCTGGCTGATGCGAAGGTGGAATATGTCTCCGGTAAGGAAGAAGCTGACAGGGAATTTGCCGATGCGGAACAGGAAATCAGAAAGGCTGAAGACGAGCTTGCGGATATCGATTATCCTGAATGGTATGTTCTGGACCGCAATTCTACTCAGGGATATGTGGAGTACGAACAGAATGCGGAGCGAATTGGTGCCATAGGAAGAATTTTTCCATTAATATTTTTTCTTGTGGCGGCACTCATCAGTCTGACTACCATGACACGTATGGTGGAATCTCAGAGAACACAGATCGGTACATTGAAAGCGCTGGGGTATAGTAATTGGGCCATAGCGAAGAAATATGTTTTTTATGCTCTGTCGGCCAGTGCTGTCGGCAGTGTGATCGGACTGATATTTGGTCAGAAATTTTTGCCATGGATCATTATTACCACTTATAAGATTCTGTATCCAAATCTACCGGTGGTGCTGACTCCGCTGAATGCCGGGTATTCGATACTGGCCTCGGCAGCAGCCATTATCTGTGTGACTGGTGCGGCACTGGCATCCTGCTATAAAGAACTGGTGGCATCGCCGGCTGAACTGATGCGTCCGGTGGCTCCGAAAGTGGGAAGGAAGATTTGGCTTGAGCATGTAAGCTTTATCTGGAACCATCTGAAGTTCACATCCAAAGTGACCATGAGAAATCTTTTCAGATATAAGAAACGATTTTTTATGACTGTATTCGGTATCGGGGGATGCACAGCCCTGGTGGTATTTGGCTTAGGCCTGACAGATTCTATCAGTGGCGTTGTGGAAAGACAGTATGAGGAATTATTCCATTATGATATAACCCTGACACTGGATGATCATGCTGATGAAGAGGATCTGGAGCAGCTTTTTGAATTCCTGGATCATAATTCGGTCATGGATGTGGAGCAATATATCTCTGTCCGGTCAAAAAGTCTGGAGATCAAAGGCAGCGAGGCTAATTATACGGCCTACCTGAAGGTGCCGGAGGATGTGGAGCAATATAAGGAATTTGTTATTCTTCAGGATAGAGAGAAAGAAACGCCGTATGAGCTGGATGATGAAACAGTCATTATCACGGAGAAACTATCCGACTTGCTGAATCTGAAACCGGGAGACTTAATCACTATTGAAGATCAGGATATAAGGAAAGAGGTGACGGTGGGGCATATCGCGGAGAACTATCTGATGAGCTATATTTATATGTCGCCGGTTCTTTATGAGCAGCTTTTTGGTATGAAACCAGAATGGAACACAGTGGAGGCATTTATTCCGGATCTAAATGCAGACAATTCAGAAATGTTGTCTACAGAGCTGCTGGCGCTGGATGCGGTATCCGGTACGACAACTACGGATTATACCCGAAGTAAATTCGAGGATGTTCTTGGCAGTCTGGATGTCATTACGCTGATTGTGGTGGCTGCAGCAGGCATGCTGGCTTTTATTGTTCTGTATAATCTGAACAATATCAATATCACAGAGCGTCGTCGTGAGCTTGCGACAATCAAGGTTCTGGGATTCCACGATGTGGAGGTGGCAGAATATGTTTACCGTGAGAATATTATGCTGACTATCATTGGCGGTATACTTGGTATTTTCTTCGGTAAATACCTGCATGCGTTTATTATAACAACGGTGGAAACGGATGTGATTATGTTCATTCGTCATGCAGATGTGTCCAGCTATATTTATGCTGTACTGATCACCTTTGGATTTTCCATGTTTGTCAATTGGATGATGTATTATCGCCTGAAGAAAATTGATATGGTTGAGTCTTTGAAATCTGTTGAATAACTGTTAAAGTTCAATAAAAAGAACT
>JAEDGN010000146.1 GCA_016297495.1 Coprococcus sp. | reverse complement strand
CTGGCCAGATTAAAATATCCGAGGCTTTCGCTCTTTACAAGATTATTCCCCATTCTTTTCTTCCCCTTTTCGAATCTGCTTCAATGCACGAAGCAATTTTCTACGAAAACCAAACAATACCACTGCCTCCAGTACCAGAACCATATATCTGAAATAGTGCAGCCTGTACATTCCCAGCATTGCCAGTGACAGAATCAAAACAGACAGGGCGATCAACAATAATATTTTCTCAGAAAAAATATTCTCCTGCACCTGATGCCATCGGCAGGCCCGTTTCATCAGCAGATAATGCAATAAAGTCAACAGCATATAGCAGATCAGCGTTGTCCATCCCGCAGCCATATATCCCCATATCGGAATGCAGATGGCATTCAGAATCAGATTGGCCGCAGAACAGATAATAGAAATCACTAAAATGCCGGTATTTCTTCCAAAATACATCTCCACATTGGCAAATACCATATACATAAAAACAAAAAAAACACTGGCAGCTACCGGCGGAATAATCCAGACAGCCTCACCATATGCCTCCGTTGCCATAATGCTGACCAGATCCGGTGCAAAAATACCCATGAACAATGTTGCAGCCCCTATCAGCAGGCACAGAACACTGGTCATTTTCCTGACATCCTGAAAACATCCTGCTTTCAATTTTTTATACATCCACGGGTTAAAAGAGCCGTTAATCGCTGAAACAAGCAGCAGCATGAGTGTTGCCGCCGAATAGGCAACACTGTAAATGGCCGCCTTGCCGCTGCCTTCAAAATAATTAATCATAATACGGTCTGAGTGATTCAAAACGGACTGTGAGATATAATAAAAAATCAGCGGCAGATTAAACCGCAGTGCAAAACGCCAGTAATTTTTATTAAACAGAGTTTTCCCTTTGAAAAGCAGTACACAACCAAGAATCAGACCAAAAAATGTCTGCACGGAAACAAAGGAAATAATCCGCGCTTCTGCTCTGTACGCCGTATTTAAAACAGCAATAATGGCAATCAGAGGGTTCAGAACCGTACTGATCATCGTTACTGTCACCGGCCACCGATAACGAAAGTCAAACCGTTCCCTGTTGGTCCACAACATCAACGGCGGATTAAAGAGCAATTGTACAAACATCAGCATCATGATAAAACTGCTTAATCCTGTCACCCTGTCGATCCAGTCGTGAAACACCATATAGACAGCCGCCGCAATCAGCGTCATGACCATGATCAGGCCCATGACTGACGATGTGTAGCCATCCTTATCCTTTTCATAACGGATCAGGCCATTATTCAACCCCTCATAGGGTATTTTCAGCGATGTAAACATCAGGAATACATCAAACCAAGCAAAATAAATATTACATATGCCATATTCGTCCGTTGTCAGCAGTCTTGTAAAGATGGGAACCGTAATCAAAGCCGTTCCCCGCTGCAGAAAATTACACAGTGTAAACCAGATGGACGTACGGACAGCAGGAGACATCTCCTGATAGGCACTTCGCAGCTTTATCTTCACAACACATCTCCTGTTTCTATTGTTCTTTAATACCCAACCTGTGCTCCATCCCTCTCAAACGTTGATGATTCCGGTAAGATACACTCAAAACTTCTCTGTAAGCTTTCCTTCATTCTGTCAAAGTCAATCTCCATTTTGCTGTCATTGAGACAGACAGCATGGTACTTCTGCTTCTCCAGGCTCCTGCATATCACGTCTATATCATCTTTCCACAACTCGTAATAATGTCCCCATCCGGTTCTCCGGGCATAAAAATTGCCCTCGCAGATCTGCCAGCACTTCATAAGCCAGTGAGTCAGATCCGTCTTGGAACGAAAGCGATTCGGCCCGCAGCTTTCCAGCAATTCTCCTTCCTCCTGCCATACCCGGTCAAAGGTGCTTTTCAGATAGGCTGAGGGAAGGTGGCAGTCCCTGAAACACGAAAAATACTGAAATGGTGTCAAAAGCAGATTCCTCATCAGATCCTTGCCATACTTAATTGTATAAAACTTGAAGGCATTCTTTTTCAGAACTTCCTTCTTATTAAAATGCCGGTTAATGACCGCAAAATTGTTGATCAGCATATGAGGCAGGCATTCTGCCGAATCAACGGCGGTTGCCATACCCATCAATGCAGATTCACATGGCAGACCGTTTTTAAAAAAATCCTCCGGCTTTACAGGCGCTGTCAGAAACATATCATCATTAAATAATACAAAATGCTCACTCAGATCAGAAATATGATGCAGCCACAGCTCAATAACATTGGAATTGAATGTCGGCAGATATTGCTGCGGAATATATTCCTTATGCTCCACCAGCCTGAGCTTCGGATGATCCACTTTCAGCCATTCCGGAACCTGACCACTGGTCACAAAAAAGATTCGGTTGACCCATGGCGCATATTTCTCAACACCTCTGAACCAGTAGCGCATCAGGCCCCAGTCCCTATAGCGGTTCATGCTGGACGCACTGGTCTCATATGTCGGCTCAAACGGAGCCTTCTCCCGCTGCCACTCAGGATCTTTTCCATCCACCCATAAAACGACAAAGTCGATTTTCTCCGCCACTTCGTCCTACACCCTTTCTCAACTTCTCTTATACACCAGTATACGTGATTTGTTCATCTTTTTCAAGGGACAAGGGACGGTTCTCTGTCCCATTCTCTGTC
>JAEDGN010000012.1 GCA_016297495.1 Coprococcus sp. | reverse complement strand
GAGAGAAGCTTATCCTTGATCAAAGTGGAATTGTTCATGTATGCGACCTCCTTGAAATTAAATATCAACTCTAATTTCAAGGGCCGCTTTCGCTGCCCATTCTATATTTAGCAGCGAAAGCGGCCGCACATTTTGGCTTGTATGTCAAGCATTTATTACAAAAAAAAGACCCCAGTGCTATTTCTAACACTGAGATCTTGGATTGTCATCTTATCTAAATGACATTGATTATTTAAGGGCCCTCTTTTTTGGAATTTTATGCATCAAGCTTTTTCTGTAAATTCTTATTGGCTGTGGCCAGCATGAGTTTGATTCGGTTGACCTGGTTGACTTCGCTGGCACCCGGGTCATAGTCGATGGCCACGATATTGGCTTCAGGATGCTGATGGCGCAGCTCCTTGATAACGCCCTTGCCGACGATGTGGTTCGGCAGGCAGCCGAATGGCTGAGTACATACGATGTTCGGTGCACCGCTGTGGATCAGCTCCATCATCTCACCGGTCAAAAACCACCCTTCACCGGTCTGGTTACCCAGGGAAACGATCGGTTCAGCGTACTTTGCCAGATCCCGGATGTCAGCAGGCGGATTGAATCGTTTGCTGGCTTCCAGCTCCTGACGGGCCGTCTTGCGGATCATTTCGAGGAAGGAGATACCGAGATTGCTGAGTATCTGTCCCTTCTTTGATTTGCCGAGCTTCTCATGCTTGAAGTTCGAGTTGTAGAAACTGTACAGCAGGAAGTCAAGCAGATCCGGCATCACAGCCTCAGCACCTTCGGCTTCCAGCAGGTCTACAAGATAATTGTTGGCTGAAGGTGAGAACTTAACCAGAATCTCACCGACAATACCGACTCTTGGCTTTTTGATGGTCTCATTCAGCGGCAATGTATCGAAATCACGAATAATGCCCTGAACATTGGACTTAAAGCTGTTCTTATTCTTGCCGATCATGGAATCAATACAGATATTTTTCCATTTCTCATGAAGGGCATTGGCGGAACCTGGTACTTTCTCATATGGTCTTGTGGCATAGAGTACCCGCATGAAGATATCACCATAGACCACGGCCTGCAATGCGTTTTTCAGCATAGGGAGTGTATAGGAGAATCCAGGATTTTTCTCAATACCCTGGGCGCTGATGGATACGACAGGAATCTGCGGCATTCCTGCGTTGCCAAGAGCTCTCCGGATAAATCCCACATAGTTGGTTGCACGGCAGCCGCCGCCTGTCTGAGTCATGGCAATGGCCACATGGTTCAGATCATACTTGCCGGATAAAAGGGCTTTCATAATCTGGCCGACAACACAGATGGATGGGTAGCAGGCGTCATTATTGACATATTTCAGGCCCACATTGATGGCTTCCTTATCGCAGTCCGGCAGCAGTTCACAGTTCAGACCCTCATGCCTCAAAGCAGGTATCAAAAGATCAAAATGGATTGGTGACATATTTGGTACAAGGATCGTATAATTATCTTTTCGCATCTCTTTTGTAAAGAGCTGACGGTTGTGGGCGCTGGTCTCAATATGACCGTGGATGCCGTGCTGGTCACGGAGACGGATGGCGGCGATCAGTGAACGGATACGAATACGGGCCGCACCGAGGTTGCTGACCTCATCAATCTTCAGGCAGGTATACAGGCGGCCGGAGCCATTGAGGATATCCTTGACCTGATCGGTGGTAACGGCGTCAAGACCGCAGCCGAAGGAATTCAGCTGTATCAGTTCAAGATCATCCCTTGTCTTGACAAATTCCGCCGCACAGTACAGTCTTGAATGATACATCCACTGGTCGGAGACGATGAGCGGACGGTCCGGCTGAGCCAGGTGGGATACGGAGTCCTCGGTCAGTACGGCAAAGCCGTAGGAGGTGATCAGCTCAGGAATACCGTGGTTGATTTCTTTATCAATATGATAAGGACGGCCTGCGAGAACGATACCTTTCATATTGTGTTCCTTCATATAGGCCAGGGTCATCTCGCCCTTGCGCTGGATGGCTGTATGTACCAGTTCGAGCTCTTTCCAGGCTTTCTGGACGGCTGTCTTGATCTCACGGGGATCGATGGTAAAGCGATCCTGGAATTCTTCCACAAGACGTTCCTCCAGATGACGTTCGCTTTCCAGAGTCAGGAAAGGATTCATAAAGAGCAGGGAAGAATCTGCAAGCTCTTCAACATTGTTTTTAATGTTCTCCGCGTAGGAAGTAACAATCGGGCAGTTGTAGTTGTTGGTTGCACCTTCTGTTTCTTTGCGTTCATAAGGAATGCATGGATAGAAGATGAAGTTCACGCCCTGCTGGATCAGCCACATGATATGGCCATGTACCAGCTTGGCCGGATAGCATACGGACTCACTCGGAATGGATTCGATACCGAGATTGTAGATTTCATGGGTGGATTCAGGAGATAAGACGACTCTGAAGCCAAGCTCCGTGAAAAATGTATGCCAGAATGGATAATTTTCATACATATTCAGCACACGCGGAATGCCGACCACACCTCTTGTGGCGGCTTCCTCAGACAATGGCCGGTAAGAGAAAATTCTGTCATATTTATACTGGAAAAGATTTGGTACACTGCTGTCACTCTTGGAACGTCCAAGTCCGACTTCACATCTGTTGCCGGAGATATAACGGCGGTTGCCGGTAAATTTGTTCACGGTCAGACGACAGTGGTTGGTACAGCCGCCGCAGCGTGTCATACTGGTGGTATATTTCAGGTTGATGATTTCATCCAGGGAAAGCATGGTGGTTGCCTGGCCTTCATACCGGTCGCGGGCAATCAGTGCGGCACCGAAAGCGCCCATGATACCGGCGATATTCGGACGAACTGCCTTACATCCGGAGATCAGTTCAAAGCTTCGAAGAACCGCATCATTATAGAATGTACCGCCCTGAACAACAACTTTATGACCAAGATCCTTCGGATCGGTCAGTTTGATAACCTTCAGCAGAGCATTCTTGATGACGGAATAGGCAAGACCGGCTGAAATATCGCCGACTTCGGCGCCTTCCTTCTGTGCCTGCTTGACATTGGAATTCATGAAAACTGTACATCTGGAACCAAGATCGATCGGGTGTTTGGCGAAGATGGCAATCTTTGCGAAATCTTCAACAGAATAATTCAGTGAGTGGGCAAATGTCTCAATAAAGGAGCCGCAGCCTGAGGAACAAGCCTCGTTCAGCAGAACATTATCAACTGTCTGGTTGCGGATCTTGATACATTTCATATCCTGACCGCCGATGTCGAGGATGCAGTCAACATCCGGTTCAAAAAAGGCAGCTGCATAATAGTGGGCCACAGTCTCAACCTCACCATCATCCAGCATTAAGGCTGATTTCATCAATGCTTCGCCATATCCTGTGGAGCAGGAACGGACAATACGGGCATTTGCAGGCAGAATATCTTTAATCTCTTTAATGGCGCGAATCGCTGTTTTCAGCGGACTGCCATTATTATTGCTGTAGAATGAGTAGAGCAGTGTACCGTCCTGACCGACAACAGCAACCTTGGTGGTTGTGGAACCGGCATCAATACCAAGGAAACAATCTCCTTCGTAATCAGCCAGACTGCCCTCTGTGACTGTATGTACGGAATGCCATTTTCTGAACGCGTCATATTCCTCCTGGCTTTTAAACAGGGGTTCCATACGGGCTGTCTCGGCCTGAATCTTGATATCCGATGACAAAAGTTCGATAAGGCTGTCAATGGAAACAGTCACATCTTCCTTGTAATTCATGGCTGCACCCATGGCTGCAAATAAATGGGAATTCTCCGGTGCAATTACCTCTTCATCAGTCAGGTGCAGAGTGCGGATAAAGGATTCTTTCAGTTCCGACAGGAAATGGAGCGGGCCGCCGAGGAAGGCCACATGGCCGCGAATCGGCTTGCCGCATGCCAGTCCGCTGATGGTCTGGTTGACAACCGCCTGGAAAATGGAAGCAGAAAGATCTTCCTTGGATGCGCCGTCATTGATCAGAGGCTGAATATCAGACTTGGCAAAAACACCGCAGCGGGCCGCAATCTGATAGATCGCCTTGTAATTTTTAGCATATTCGTTCAGACCGGGAGCATCTGTTTCAAGAAGACTGGCCATCTGGTCAATGAAAGAACCTGTACCGCCGGCACAGATGCCGTTCATACGCTGTTCAACATTGCCGTTTTCAAAATAAATGATCTTGGCATCCTCACCGCCCAGTTCGATGGCAACATCCGTCTGCGGCGCAAAATACCCAAGAGCGCTTGAAACGGAAATAACTTCCTGAACAAATGGTACATTGATATATTTGGAGATGGACATACCGCCGGAACCGGTGATCATCGGATGGAGATCCTGATTGCCCAGTTTGGCGCGGGCTTTTGTCATCAGGTCGAGCAACGTCTCCCTGATATTGGCAAAATGCCTCTCATAATCGGAAAAGAGTACATGCTTGTCGGCATCGAGGATTGCGATTTTGACGGTTGTCGATCCGACATCAATACCCAGTAATAAAGTTGAATTCATATACAGCCGATTCCCCCTCATGGGGAATCGCTACCCTCCTTATGTTGTAAAAATCTTATGTATAATATAGTAGGTAACGAAAATAAAACCTGCATGTATGCAAGCCCATTTTATTATACGACAGGAAATGGTAAAAAACAACCGTAAATTTCTATCTGCACATTTGCCGGGGGAATACATAGATTATAATAAAAACAGGAACAGGAATGCCATGAATTATTATGTCAGTGGGGAGGCGCTTAATGGCCGACCGTGCCGTGGGATTGTCCATGTCATCAAAAAAGGGGATACGCTTTATAAACTGAGCCGGGTTTATGATGTCAGAGTAGCAGATATTATCTGGCAGAATCCGGGAGCTCGTATTTATAATCTGCAGATCGGCGATCAGCTTTGTATACCGGTACGTACACAGACAGGAATGCCTGGGACCGGAGGTATCAATGTGCCGGAAACTTTTCCCTATGTTGTGCGGGAAGGAGAGAATCTGGAGCAGATACTCTCCATGTTTAATATGACATGGGATGAATTGAAGGTGCTGAATCCTGATGAATTTCCATCCTATGCGGTGGGGACGGTTTTGAATATACCGTCCGACAGGATACTGCGTCAGGATCAAAAATAGTGAATTGACAAAAACCTGTGAAAAACCTATAATGACAACATAACAATTGGCAGCCGGTACATGACTTTGAAGAGGAATGTGCCGGCCTGATGAAAAGGAGAGAGCATATTGGATAATTTTTTGAATAAGATGGAGAGGAAGTTCGGGCGTTATGCGATTCATGGCCTGATGAAGTATATCTGTGTTCTTTATATTATTGGTTTATTGATCAATGTTGCAGCACCTCAGGTTTATTACTATTATCTGAGCCTGAACCCTGAGAGGATTCTTCATGGAGAGATATGGCGTCTGTTTACTTTCCTGCTTCAATCCCCGAATACCAGTATCATCTTTTTTATTTTTACGCTGTATTTATATTATATGCTGGGACAGACCCTTGAAAGTGTATGGGGGGCTTTTAAGTTCAATGTTTATTATCTGTCAGGTGTTATTTTTACCATTATTGGTTCTTTTATTGCTTATTTTGTGACGGGTAATGTTTATTTCATGGATACCTATTATATTAATATGTCTCTGTTCCTGGCTTTTGCTTTTATATTCCCGGATATGGAGCTGCTGCTTATGTTCCTGATTCCGGTTAAGATCAAGTGGCTGGCTTATCTGGATATTGCACTTTTTGTATATGAGATTATTCGGGGAAGTATGGGGACAAAGATATCCATTGTTCTTGCTTTGCTGAACTTTGCAATTTTCTTTTTCTCCATGATGAAGACAAGAGTTTCTCCGAAGCAGATGAAGCGGCGGGCGGCGTATACCAGAGCTGTGAAGAAGACACCGAGCAAGCACAGATGTGCGGTGTGCGGGCGTACAGACGAGACTAATCCGGAACTGGAATTCCGCTTCTGCTCTAAATGCAACGGCAATTATGAGTATTGTCAGGATCATCTGTTTACCCATACTCACGTGCAATAATCTTTTTATGTAAATTCTGGAAAAGATTGACAATATTGTCTATACATGATAAAACATTGTTATATGAACAATGGAACTTGATAGAGGTGCATTTTTCAAAAGTATTCTGAGACTACGGAGGGGCCCGGAAGGCCGTTTCAGAAGAAAGGGGAAGATGCCGAAGGGACTGCAGACCCGAATGCGGTTCCTGGGACACAGCAGAATATGCTGTGGACTGTCACTTTGGTGGAGCGCTATCAGATGTATAAGATTTTCAGAAGTATGATTAAATTATGCCATGAGCGCGCAGGTTTTGCGTTGTTCATGGCATTTTTACATATAGGAGGATATTATAATGAGAGAGATGAAAAAAGGCTTATGGGGGATTTTGGCATTTTTGCTGGTCATGATCTGTAAGTCTGATGTTGTGTTTGCTGCTGAGGAGGCAGCAGAATATGTCCCGGAAATGTATGCTACTTTCTGGGCATTGATTCCGCCGCTTGTGGCGATTATTCTGGCATTGCTCACAAAAGAAGTGTACAGTTCTCTTTTTGTGGGCATTCTGATTGGCGGTATTTTCTGGTCCGGCTTTACTTTCGAGAAGACAATCACCCATGTATTTCAGGATGGCATTGTTGGTGTATTGTCTGACAGCTACAATGTGGGCATTCTGGTGTTCCTTGTTGTACTGGGGATTATGGTATGCCTGATGAACAGGGCGGGAGGTTCAGCGGCTTTTGGACGCTGGGCTGCTGAACATATTAAAAGCCGTGTCGGTGCACAGCTGGCAACAATTGCCCTTGGTGTGCTGATTTTTATTGATGATTATTTTAACTGCCTGACGGTTGGCAGTGTCATGCGTCCGGTTACTGATAAACATAATGTATCCCGGGCGAAGCTGTCCTATCTGATCGATGCTACAGCGGCTCCGGTCTGTATCATCGCGCCGATTTCTTCATGGGCAGCAGCTGTTACAGGATTTGTTGAGGGAGAAGATGGATTTTCTGTTTTTATCCGCGCCATTCCGTACAACTATTATGCCATCCTGACACTGGTTATGATGATTGCTATTGTGGTAATGAAGATGGATTATGGCCCTATGAAGCGCCATGAGCAGAATGCTTTGAAAGGAGATCTGTATACGACATCGGACAGGCCATATGCCAATGCGGAAGCATCAGATGACAGTGGAAAGGGTCATGTCATCGATCTTGTATTCCCGGTAGTGGTTCTGATCATTGCCTGTGTTATCGGTATGATCTATACCGGCGGTTTTTTCAGCGGAACTTCTTTTATTGAGGCTTTCTCCAACAGCGATGCTTCAGTGGGACTCATGCTGGGAAGTTTCTTTGCACTTGTGATTACCATTGTCTTTTATGCTGTGAGAAAAGTTCTGTCTTTCAGCGAATCCATGTCCTGTATACCGGAAGGATTTAAAGCGATGGTACCTGCAATTCTCATTCTGACATTTGCGTGGACATTAAAAGCTATGACAGACAGCCTGGGAGCGGCTGAATTTGTGGCAGCGGTCATGGAACATGCTGCCGGAGGTCTGCTCAATCTCCTTCCGGCGATTATTTTCCTGGTTGGATGTGGACTGGCTTTTGCTACAGGTACTTCCTGGGGAACCTTTGGTATTCTTATACCGATTGTTGTTGCCGTATTTGCCAATACGAATGAAACCATGATGATTATGTCCATATCCGCATGCATGGCAGGCGCTGTGTGTGGTGATCATTGTTCACCGATTTCCGATACGACCATTATGGCTTCTGCCGGAGGACAGTGTAATCATGTCAATCATGTATCGACACAGCTGCCATACGCTGTAACTGCAGCGGCAGTATCCTGCGTGACTTACGTCATTGCCGGTTTTATAAAGAATCCGTTGATTAGTCTGGCTGCAGGCATTATTCTGATGATCGGTGTATTGATGGTCATCAGAATGATGGTCGGCGGACGGGAAGAATAAAATAAAAAGCAAGACTTTGAGGCTGCCTGTGGCAGCCTCTTTTCTTCTCTTGACAGAAGAGTATGAATGTTTTATAGTCATATAAGATGGATATTTTATACATTATTTTAGAGATGATTCATTTTGTTTTTAAAGATGAGGAGCCGGATTATGAATGAAAATAAGATTTTAAAAAATCTGGACAGGGGAATTGAACCTGAACAGACTTTGAAGGAATATGCCAGGATACTTTCTGAAGGCTATATGAAGCTGTCATTTTGTAAGCTGGCGGTGAATTTCTCAACCTATTATGATGATCTTGAGAAGGCCGGCAGTATAGATGGCGAGAAGACGCAGAGGGAGTTTAAGCTATTCCTTGAGCTGGCAGGAAAGCTGACTGACGGACAGTGTATTGGTGAAGAGGACATTCGCCGTCTGGACGGGCTGAGAGAAGGCCTGCGGGAGAGAATGCAGTCTTTGTATGATTATGTCCATATATTGGGACTTTATGAGCATGTACTGAGCCGTCTGCAGTACCGGTACGAGGAGGAGACTGCTCCGGTGGATGTGGAAGCTTTGATGATGGAGATACATGGCTATATCTGTCAGGATCCGGAACCATCCGGTATGAATATGCGCATGCAGAATATGATGGGTGAAATGCCAATCCGTATGACCAGGAGCCGATTCCTGGATATGGTAGAAAAATCATGCAGCTGTTATACAGGAACGCGCAGTGATATTGCGGATTATTTTTTCAATGATATGTTTCAGCAGGCGCAGCTGCCTCATGCCGATGATCTTAATCCTGCTTACGGGGATCTTCAGGAAATCGTACGCGATATGGAAGCCATTGCTTTTGATTCCCTGGATGGAGAAAAAGTTAAAAATGCTCTGGATAAGCTGCAGATTGCGGGACAGCAGCTGGGACAGGCATTTTCCTATGATTTTCAGCTGATTGAGCTGATCAATGATCTGTATATCCTGGTGCTGAACGGTATTTTTGCCGGGAAGGACCGTGAAGTTGCGCCGCTGGCTGTAAGATGTATCCGTTCTTATATGAAGGCAGCCAGAGAACAGAATTTCCTGGGGATGGATGAGGATATCGTCGATGATCTGGGCAGACTGAATGATCAGCAGCAGAAGCTTGTGGGGATGCATATTCTTTTTGAAGATCAGTTGTTGTCAGTTATGCAGCGTTATCAGGATATCATTCAGGAGATCCATTTGGAGGAGCACTTTAAATGTCTGCGGATGTCCGATATTCTGGCGGGTGTTGATATGACTGCACAGCTGGATACGGACAAAGAAATTTTCATTGCTGATCGTGATTATATTGCCCGGAAAACGGATAAGCTATTAGCAATGTATACATCGGTTTTCAACAATTATCCGATGATTATCCGTCGGGCGGTTATTTCGGATGCGCTGATGAAGCTCCCGGTGGCCTGTGACAGTCTGGAAGAGTGTGAACAGCTTATTTTACAGAGTTTTGAAAATTGCAGGGATCAGGTGGAAATAAGGGCTTCGGCCGAACTCATGCGGATGACCATGAGAGAAGAAGAAAAATGGCAGGAGTAATTTATGCGCTGGTATAAAGACATGTATCTGGGACAGTCCCTGCAGGGTAAAGGTCTGTATTATCAATATGTTATTCGTTTCACAAAAAAAGTGACAGGAACTTACTGTCTGATGCCGGCGAAAAACCGCAATGATCTTCTGGATATCTGTCATAGTGAGCTGCTTCGAATGCCGCAGCTTTATCCGAAGGATCAGCTGGTTATCGGGATAGCCGGAAGTCACAGAGAGGCCTGTATGCTGGCCGGTGAGATTATACTGGATGTCCTCAACAAAACCGGCAATACAGATGTACATGCTTTTTTCGAAGAATAGATGCTGAGGTGTAAAATTGCTACATATAATATTGTTTCTTTTGAAAATAATCGGAGGATTGATACTGATACTGCTGTGCCTGTTCCTGTTGGTGATAGCGGTGGTGCTTCTGGTGCCCGTAAGGTATCACTTAGCTGCCTCCAGATACGCGTCGGTTGAGGCGGAGGGAAAGGTATCCTGGCTATGTCATCTGATTGAATTTCTTTTTCAGGTGGATACGGGAAAGGAAAAAGAGCAGCGCATGCATATCCGTCTGAGAATTGCCTGTTTCTGTATCTACGATAATCTCCGGCCTAAAAAGGAACGAATAAAAAAGGAACGCGTCAGAAAGAATAAAAGAGTAGAAACAGAGAATGTCAAAACGGAGGATGCCGCAGAATCAGAACCGGTCATCGGCATGGAGACTTCCGCGGAATCAGAACCGGTCATCGGCATAGAGACTTCCGCAGAAAAAATCCAGGTTAATCTGCGGCAGAAGCTTACGGCTGTATTCGGCCGGATTGTTTCCATACCGTCAAAAATCAGCAGCAGGATACAGTCGCTGGCTGAAAAAGCAGAGCATGTCTGCAGGAAGAAAGATAAATTGATGGCGATTTATCACGATGACAAGAACCATCTCTGGCTGACTGTTTTCCTGGGACGGCTCAAACGGCTTTTGATTCGGCTGATTCCGAGGATCGACAGATTGTTCTGGCATTTTGGCTTCAATGATCCGGCCACGACCGGGCGGGTGCTGGGAATGCTCAGTATTTTTTATCCGCTGTGTGAGGACCGGATGGTTCTGCAGCCGGAATTCGGGCAGGAGATCATGGAAGGTGAGGTCAGACTCCACGGCAGCATCCGGCTTTTTACGTTTGTGGCCTTTGCAGTGCAGAGCTTTTTGAATAAACAGTTTTTCAGTATCGTTAAACAGGTAAAAAGAATATAAAGATATGGAGGAATAAGACATGGCAGACAACAAATTCAATGAAACAGTTGAATCTCTCTTTAAAGGTATGGATAGTTTTCTGACAACAAAAACCGTTGTAGGTGATGCCGTTCATGTGAATGATACGCTTATTTTGCCGTTAGTGGATGTGTCCTTTGGTGTTGGAGCCGGTGCATGGAGTCAGGAGCATAAAAACAGTGCGGGCGGCGGTATGGGAGGAAAGATGACACCGAGTGCCGTACTGGTCATTAAGGACGGATCAGTCCGCATGGTGCCTGTTAACAACAGTGATCCGGTCAGCAAGATCATTGATATGGCTCCGGATATTATCCATCGTTTTACGAATAAGTCAGAGGATGATGCAGCTGTTGAGGAAGCCGTTGAACATATCACAGAGGAGAATAAAGAATAACAGAATGCATGCAGATGCATAAAATAAAACAGGAATAATTTTATAATGGTGAGTGCCATGAAAAAGGTCTGCGGGTTTGTACTGTTTTGGATTGCAGTGGGCATGACCATTATGTTTTTTATAGAATCCAGTATTTTAAGCATTTGTCTGATTGTATTTTGCCTTGTTTTGGCATATAATTTATTTTGTTCAAAATAATATTTAGTACGGATGGCGAAGTGAAGATGAATAATTTACTACAACTAAAGAATAAAAACGGAATGCAGGTATTGTCTTATCACTATAAGAGAATACAGGAAATTGATGATGTGATTTTGCAGCTGCTCAATGAAGCAGATATGGATGGCTTTATCAAAAGTTCTCTGGATAAGACGGCAGGTGATGTGAACTATGATATTACCGGTTATGTGTCATTGGCAGATATTGGGCCGGTCCATATCTCCATAGGTGTACTGCGCAATTTGCTGAGTAATTTGTATCGCCTGCTGGCTTATCTTGAAGATTCTTTTATAGATATTGAGTATGTTATGTTTGAGGCGGATTATATCCTGCTGGATCCGGCAACTAAGAAACTGTATCTGATCGTTCTTCCGTGTCAGGAAGCCATGGATTCAGAGACGGTACTTTCAGATTGCCTTGAGAAAATCGTCAATAATTTTACATATGATCAGAAGCTGGATGGAGAATATGTGGCCAGAGTTCAGGCAAAGATTCAAAAAGGAATCCGTTCACTGGAAGATCTGCAGGATATTATCGAGATGCTTCAGGCAGGACCGGATATGCTGCCTGAAGAATTGCTGGATGACTGGACAGTGTCAGGGCTTGCGGATGAAGAGGAACCTGCGGTTTCAGGTATCAGTGATGCTGATGATACGGAAGAAGTGTCCTGTACCGGGGATCATACAGAGATAAGAGAAAAACTGCGTGCAGAGGTCATGGATGAGGTGCGTGAAGCGCTGCGTGCAGAGGTCATGGATGAGGTGCGTGAAGCACTGCGTGCAGAGGTCATGGATGAGGTGCGTGAAGCACTGCGTGCAGAAGTCATGAATGAGGTGCGTGAAGCACTGCGTGCAGAAGTCACAGATGAGGTGCGCAGAGAACTCAGGGCAGAGATGATGGCAGAAGAACCGACAGAGATGGTACCTGAGATGCAGGAGAGCAGGGTGCCATATCTGATCCGAAAGAAAACAGGCGAAGTGATTCAACTGAATAAACAGACCTTCATTATCGGCAAGATGGATAAATGCTGTGATTATGTCATTACCAATAACAATGCCATCAGCCGTATTCATGCGGTCATCAAATACAGAGAAAATTCAGATGATTATTTTATTGTAGACTGCAATTCGACAAATCATATTTATCTGAATGGGCGTCAGATACCGACAGAGCAGCCAATGACACTGGAGAACGGCATGCATATTCATCTGGCACTGGAAGAATTTATTTTTCAGATCAGAGGCTAGTGTACGGGTATAACGGTTCATTTATTCATTTTCAAAATAAAAAAGGGATGCTGCCTGAGGCTGCATCCCTTTAAAAAATAATTAAGCTCTTTCAACTAATCCTGATCTTAAGCAGGAAGTACAAACATACATCTTGGATGGTGTACCGTTCACGTTAACTTTAACCTTCTTAATGTTGGATTTCCACATTTTATTTGATCTTCTATGTGAATGAGACACCTGAATTCCAAAGTGAGCTCCTTTATCACAGATTGCACATTTTGCCATTGTAAAACACCTCCTCGTGTCAAATTAACCCTTTTAGACGCATCATGCCGCCATATAGGCTTACAACAAATCAATCATAACAGATTCAATGGATAAATGCAAGTGTAGATTTTACAAAATATGAAAAAATCTTATTTTCTTTTCCTGTAAAAGCGGTTATAATATAACATATCGGTTTGCTTTCACCGATTTTGAATTATGCATATTAATTATTGGAGGTACCATATGAAGGGACGTATTATTACAGATATAGGTCAGGTCTCTGTTGATACAGATATTATTGCCAAATATGCCGGTATGGCTGCAGTGGAATGCTTTGGTGTTGTTGGTATGGCAATGATCAGTGTCAAGGATGGTCTGGTGAAACTCCTTAAGCGTGAGAGTATGACTAAGGGAGTCGGGGTCACGGTAAGCGAAGATAATCAGATTACAATCGATTTCCACATTATTACTGTTTATGGCATAAATATCTCAACGATTGCAGATAATTTAATGAACAATGTCAAGTATAAGGTGGAAGAATTCACAGGCATGAAGGTTGAGAAGATCAACATCTTTGTTGAAGGTGTGCGCGTGATTGACTAGTATAACGATTAAGGAGGACCCTGTTGTGGGAATAAATACAATTGATGCGAATATGTTGAAGAACATGTTCCTTGCAGGTGCGAAACGTATTGAATCAAAAAAAGAATGGATTAATGAACTGAACGTGTTTCCTGTTCCTGATGGTGATACAGGAACGAACATGACAATGACGATCATGTCTGCCGCCCGGGAGGTCAGTGCATTGGAGAATCCTACCATGGAGAGCCTTGCCAAGGCCATATCTCAGGGGGCATTGAGAGGCGCGCGGGGGAATTCCGGTGTTATTCTCTCCCAGCTTTTCAGAGGCTTTACACGGCCGATCAAGGATGTGGATGTCATTGACAGCAGTATTGCTGCAGAAGCCTTCAAAAAAGCCAGTGAGACAGCCTACAAGGCAGTTATGAAGCCGAAGGAAGGAACGATTCTGACGGTGGCCAGAGGCATGTCCGAGAAGGCGGCCGATGTGTTTGATTCCACGGATGATCTTGCAGAAGGATTTCGTCAGATTATAGAATATGGTGATTATATGCTGAGCCTGACACCGGAGATGCTGCCGGTTTTGAAACAGGCCGGTGTGGTTGATTCGGGCGGCCAGGGTCTCATGGTCGTGCTGAAGGGAGCCTATGACTGTCTGATGGGTACTGAGACGGCCGATGATTTTGTGACAGAGACAAAGCCGGCTTCAATGCTTTCGGGAGAGACGGGCAGACTCGGTCTTGACGAGATTGAGACAGCTGATATCCGTTTTGGCTATTGTACGGAATTTATTGTAATGCTGGAGAAGGAATTTGATGAAAAGGATGAGGATGAGTTTAAAGCTTATCTTTCTTCCATCGGAGATTCTATTGTATGTGTGGCGGACAGCGATATCGTGAAGGTACATGTACATACCAACGATCCGGGTCTTGCAATTCAGAAGGGATTGACCTATGGTTCACTGACCAGCATGAAGATTGACAATATGCGCGAAGAGCATCATGAACGTCTCTTTAAAGATGCCCAGAAGATCGCCCAGGTCCAGGCAAAGGCTGCTGAACCGGCAGAGCCGGAGAAGGAAGTAGGATTTGTGGCTGTTTCCATGGGTGAAGGTATGAAGCGGATTTTCGAAGAGCTTGGCGTAGACCGGATCATTGAAGGCGGTCAGACGATGAACCCAAGCACGGCGGATATTCTTGAAGCCATAGACCAGGTGAATGCCCATACCATATTTGTTCTCCCGAATAACAAGAATATTATTCTGGCTGCTCAACAGGCCAGGGAGCTGACAGAAGGCAAGAAGGTTATTGTTATTCCTTCAAAGACAGTTCCTCAGGGGATTGCGGCTGTCATCAATTATATCAGCGGCAGTTCTGATGAGGAGAATGAGGCAGTAATGACCGAAGAAATGCAGACTGTACGCAGCGGACAGATCACCTATGCGGTCAGAGATACGATCATTGATGACAAAGAGATCAAAGAAGGCAATATTATGGGGCTTGGTGACAGCGGACTTCTGGCTGTAGGTGAAGAACTGGAAGATACCACTTTGGCAACGATTGATGCACTGATCGATAAGGATAGTGAGATCATCAGTCTGTACTATGGTGCGGATGTTACAGAAGAGGATGCAGAGCATTTATCAGCCTTACTTGAGGAGAAGTATCCGGAGTGTGAAGTTGAACTGAATGAGGGCGGTCAGCCGATCTACTATTACGTAGTTTCAGTTGAATAAAAATATTTTAAGGGCTGTCGCGGAATGAACTCGCGGCAGTTCTTTTATGCTGCAAATTGATTTTGTTATGATGGAGGGAAACATGAATTCCGGGGACAGGATCATATCGGTAAAAGGAATTGGATCAAAGACCGCACAGCATCTGACTCGTCTGGGAATTGAGACAGTGGGGGATTTTCTGGAGCATTATCCACGGGATTATCGCCGTTATCAGGAACCTGTTTCTATTGCCCATATGCAGTCTGATGATCTGGAGCAGGCTGCCTATAAAGTCATTCTGACAGAATCTCCTCAGCTGGTCAAACACGGAAGGACGACGATCGTGTCTCTTGTGCTGAGGGAGAACACGACGGCAGTCCAGGTTGTCTGGTATCATAGTCCCTATATTCGTCAGCAGCTGAGAGTGGGGCAGACAGTGGTACTTTACGGAAAAATCATCCATAAAGGAAAGCGGCGGATACTGGAACATCCGGATATCTACACTGAAGAGCAATATGCATCCATGCGCAGAAGCCTACAGCCCGTTTATGCTCTGACGGAAGGACTGTCACAGAATTTTTTTATAAAAACGATGCATCTGCTTCTTGATGAAGCTGTTTTAATGCCGGATTACCTTCCGGCAGATATAAGAAAGAACTATCACTTGTCTGAATACAATTATGCGATTCAACAGATTCATTTTCCAAAGAATGAGGAAGATTGCCGGATGGCCAGAAGAAGGCTGGTATTTGATGAATTTCTGGCTTTTGCGCTTTCCATGAAGAGACTGAAGAAAGAAAATCATCAGATCATCAGTCATTACAGGATCGGTCAAACAGACAAAGTGGATGAATTGATTGATTCTCTGCCTTACAGGCTGACGGGAGCTCAGCTGCGGGTATGGCATGAGATCAGGAAGGATATGGCGGGGAGTACAGTGATGAACCGTCTGGTACAGGGGGATGTAGGATCAGGTAAGACAATGATTGCCGCCCTCGCCATGTTTGCGGCAGCTGTATCAGGATATCAGAGCTGTATGATGGCTCCGACGGAGGTTCTTGCCCGGCAGCATTATGAGAATCTGAACCGGCTTTTTGAATCTTTCGGTGTGAAGACGGTGCTGCTTACAGGATCTATGACAGCTGCTCAAAAAAGAAAGGTTTACACTGTCATAGAGAACCATGAGGCGGATGTGATCATTGGCACGCAGGCTCTTTTCCAGGAAAAGGCTGTTTATGCAGAACTTGCTCTGATCGTAACAGATGAGCAGCATCGGTTTGGTGTCCGTCAGCGGGAACAGCTGGCAATGAAGAGCGGAAGCTATGAGCCCCACGTTCTGGTAATGAGTGCAACACCCATACCGAGGACGCTGGCTATTATATTATATAGTGATCTGGATATTTCCGTTGTGGATGAGAAACCGGCCGATCGTCTTCCTGTCAAAAACTGTGTGGTAGGTACCTCTTACCGTCCCACTGCTTACCGTTTTCTGGAACAGCAGGTGCGGATGGGCCATCAGGTATATGTCATTTGTCCGATGGTGGAGGAGAGCGAGAATATGGATGCGGAGAATGTTCAGGATTATGCAGGAAAGCTCAGGCAGGTACTGCCGGAAGATATCCGTATTGAATTCCTTCACGGGAAGATGAAGCCGGATGAAAAGAACCGGATTATGGAACACTTTGCAGAGGGGAAGATTCATATTCTGGTATCTACGACCGTCATAGAGGTGGGGGTTGATGTGCCGAATGCCACTGTTATGATGATAGAAAATGCGGAGCGTTTTGGTCTGGCTCAGCTCCACCAGCTCCGTGGCCGCGTGGGGCGGGGAGATGCACAATCCTACTGTATTTTCATTCACGGACAGGATAATCAGAAGGTCAAAGAGAGACTGAATATTATGCTTCAGACCAATGATGGATTTAAGATAGCTGCAGAGGATCTGAAGCTGCGCGGACCCGGGGATATGTTCGGCATTCGTCAGAGCGGCAGCATGATATTTAAAATAGGGGATGTTTTTGCAGATGCGGGATGTCTCGTTGAAGCCGGAGAAGCTGCTGACAGTATTCTGCAGGAGGATCCGGAACTGGAAAGACCGGAATATGCAATGCTGAAAAAGAAGATAGCGGCCGGTATGCAGCAGAGGCAGGATCAGGTTGTATTATAATGCGATATGCTTTGTTATAAAAAAAACATGAAATCTTTCATAACCGGTTGACAAATTAATCAAAAAATATACAATATAACTAACGCGGTGAATAAACCGCAGTCAGGAACAGGATGTGATGAAATGCGTGTGATTGCGGGAAAGGCAAGACGTATACAACTGAAGAGTATCGAGGGCATGAATACACGTCCGACAACTGACAGAATCAAGGAGACTTTATTTAATATGCTGTCACAGGACATATATGGCAGCACTTTTCTTGATTTATTCAGCGGCAGCGGTGCAATCGGCATCGAAGCATTGAGTCGTGGTGCTGCATCTGCTGTTTTTGTGGAGAATAACCGACAGGCTGTTCAGTGTATCAGGGAGAATCTGACAAAGACAAAGCTGTTGAACGAGGCTGTGATTATGCCTGTGGACTGTGCATCGGCCATTAAACGTCTGCAGGACAGCCACCGGCATTTTGATATTGTTTTTATGGATCCGCCCTATAACCGGGAGCTTGAGAAAGAGATGCTGGCTCTGATGAAGAATGTGTCTTTTATTGATGAAGACACGATGATTATCATTGAAGCTTCTCTTGAGACTGATTTTGACTGGCTTGAAGCGTATGGTTATGAATCCGCAAAAATCAAAAAATATAAGACGAATCAGCATGTATTCGTGAAAAGGGTATTGGAGAAGTAAGAATGAGGACAGCAATTTATCCGGGCAGTTTTGATCCGGTCACATACGGACATATTGATATTATTAAAAGATCTGCAGTTATGGTCGATAAGCTTGTAATCGGTGTTTTGCGCAATAGCTCAAAATCACCGTTGTTTTCTGTTGAAGAACGTGTTAATATGTTAAAAGAAGTCACGAAAGATATCCCAAATGTGGAGGTAACATCATTTGCAGGGCTTCTTGTTGACTTTGCAGATGCTTATAATGCGAAGATGATTGTCAGAGGGCTGAGAGCCGTTACGGACTTTGAATATGAATTGCAGTGGGCACAGACCAACAGGGCTATTCGTCCGCATCTGGATACCTTGTTTTTAGTAACTAATGTTGAACATTCTTATTTAAGTTCAAGTACAGTGCGTGAACTGACAAAATACCATGGAGATGTCAGTTTATTCGTGCCGCCATATGTTGAGCAGAAGTTAAATGAGAAGTTAAATCTGAAGGAGAATTGATAATGAGCAGAATTGAACAGTTAATTGATGAAATAGAAGAATATGTGGAAGGATGTAAGCCGGCACCGTTTTCACAGTCTAAGATTATCGTACAGAAGGAGCAGTTATATGAGCTGCTGACCGAGCTGAGACTGAAGACTCCGGATGAGATCAAGCGTTATCAGAAGATTATTGCTCAGAAGGACAAGATTATCAGTGATGCGCAGGCCCAGGCGGAGCAGATGATTGAGGAAACCACCAATTATGCCAATGCACTGGTAGAGGAACATGAGATCATGCTGAAGGCATATGAGAAAGCCGAGCAGACGATCAATGCGGCTAATGCTCAGGCAGAGGAGATTGTTGCGGCAGCCAATCAGAATGCAGAAGAGATGCGTATGAGCGCGCTTGCCTACACTCAGAGCCTTATTGGCAATATTCAGCAGGTCGTGGAACGTTCACTTGATATTGCGAGAACCAATTCAGAAGGGCTTATTAATGGCCTGTCAGAGAACCTGAGCATTCTGATCAGCAATAATGATGCGCTGGTTTCCCAGCTGAATACTGCAGGTAATGGTTATCAGGAGGCTGTAGTGGCCGGGGCTGATGATGAAGAGGATACTC
Source organism: Coprococcus sp. (assembly GCA_016297495.1). GTDB lineage: Bacteria > Bacillota > Clostridia > Lachnospirales > Lachnospiraceae > Coprococcus_A. The sequence goes on along the minus strand of JAEDGN010000012.1, from coordinate 28,973 downwards.
TGACAGATGATACCGGTTATGAAGAAGAGCAGCCGGCAGATGTGTATGAGAAGCAGGAAGAGGTTGAAGGCGAAGAGGAAGAAGAAATCGATGATGATGAATTTGATGATGATGATTATGATGACATCGATTAATCTTTCATCCTGCTGATATCCTGAGCCATAACAGGGTCAGTGTGCCCGTGAGTATGCTGATGGCAGATTTATCAATAAGATATTTTATAAAAGACAGTTTCTGAGATCGTATGAGGGTATAGGTCTGAAAGGCAATGCATAAGCCGCCGAAGGCCGTTCCGCTCATGATCAGAACTGTCTTTATTTGATTAGTTATTGAAAGACCGGCAATGGCATGGGCTCCGGTGGTGATTTCCAGCAGATTTGTAAAAAGGGCTGCAGTTTCAGGTGTGATGCCGGAAATGTCGTTAATAATTTCACAGAATATGGCAAATATCATCATGGATACACCGACCTTCAGCATGAGTTCAGAGCTGTTTAATAATATATGACGGAAAGAAATCGCTGAAGTCATTTGATGATTTTGAATGGCAGTATCGGGTGAAGTGACCGGATTGGGATGAAGGAGAAGACTGCGGACCCATAGCCATAGAAAGGCGCTGCCGTAAAAGATAATCATGAGCATAAAGCGCCTGTCTCCGACATGGAGCTGTTGTTCCAGAATATAGCTGCCAAGAAACATTGGACCGGCATTGTTGCAGGCGGCGGCCAGCAGCTGGGCTTCTTTTTTATGGATCAGTTTTTTATCCAGCATTTGTGAAGCTGTGAGCGCTCCCATTGGAAAGCCGCAAAGAAAACCGGACAGTATGCAGAAGCTGCAGGCAGGAGATAAGCCGAAAATCCGTGTAATTGCCGGTTCTGTGATCTGCCCGAGCCAGGAAACGGTACCTCCGGCCATCATGAGCTGCAGGATCAGGGTAAAAGGCATCAGTGCCGGAAGTACCTGACTGTACCAGAGAATCAGTCCTCTGGCAGCGCCTGAAGAAACGGAGGGCGCAAAAATAATCAGCAAAAGCAATGACAGGCATAGTAAAACAGAGACAGCTTTTTCCTTCATTCATCGGTTACCTGTTCTTTTTGGTATTATACATATGCGGGAAGCAGAACATATTATGACTGATTATCCATAACGACAAGCGGTTCAGACTCAACGGCCGGAAGCTGCAGCTGATATCGGCAGGAGAGTGTCTGACGGTACAGGCGGGAAGCATACAGATCCGCCTGAAACATTTCCTGTCCGGAGCCCGTCAGTCGGCGGCTGTCTCTGGATATTCGCATGACCAGCTGATTCTTGAGATTGTCGGGCAGCCCTTTCCAGAAGTTGCCGGCAGATGTTTTGAAACCGAGGACATGAAGATAGCCACTGTAATCGGCTGCTTTCCAGCGGCTCAGAATCGCTTTTTCATGACCGAGAAGAATATGAAAAAGACATCGTGACACGCGGGTGGCAGTAAGATTTCTGGAAACAATCAGTTCAGTGAACTGTTCAATTGTCTGAAATTGATTTTTAAAGTTGTCGATGCGGTTGGCAATATCCTCCGTAATATCCACATAGCGCATCAGGTCGAGCCCGGGGTCCAGAAGGCGGTAGGCCAGCATCAGCGAGAAATCATTGGCTGACAGGAGACCTTTGGATGCAAGATACTTTTGAATGTATTGCCGGGTCATTGCGGGAACCGGCAATTGATCCAGGGTACGGCTGTCCTTATAAGCATGATGTGGCAGATGCTCCAGACACTGTCTGATGGCGGTAGCCGAACTAAAGATCCGGGATGCGTCAGTACTGTGATAATCTGCCCCTCTTCTTTTAATGAGAACCGGTTGGATACGGCTGCCTGTTCTGTGCAGAGCCTTCATATATTCAATGGCAAGGATATTATTAGGCATGCTTAATATATCTGAACAATGGGAATCCTGCAGATAGCGACATAATGCTTTGCTTCTGGCAGCAGGAAAGTTCAGACCTTCACGAAGCGCTTCCTGCAGCATATCCCGATAGATCCGGGGTTCCTCGGCAAGGACATGGGCAATCCTCTCCAAATATTCAGGATGGTCATCCTCAGCGCCAAAACAGAGATAATCGATGCATCCCATATGATTGAGGAGGGAGACAGCGGATGATGCGAAGATCTCAGCGCTGCCGAGAGCACCGTAAACGGGCAGTTCGCAGACGATATCAGCCCCGGAAGCCAGTGCCATCTGACAGCGGGTATATTTGCCAATGCAGGCAGGGCCGCCCCGCTGGACGAAGTCTCCGCTCATCATAACAAGGATGAGATCAGCTTCCGTACGTCTGCGTATTTCCTGCAGCTGGTACAGATGACCGTTATGGAAAGGATTGTATTCAGCAATAACTGCCGCGATCTTCATGGGGATACCTCCATCTGATGGATTCATATGTATTTATTATACACTTAGCCGCTAATAATTCAACGGATAAATTCGGATATGAAGGCCAGGAAAGTATTGACATATGGTGTGCAGTCATATATACTAAAGAACGTCTGATAATAACAATAATTAAGAAAGGAGGCAGCAACATGACAAATAAGATCACATACATCAGTGCGGACAATTTATTTGAGTGTATGAACAGAGAGAAGAACCTGAGTTCATGGTGTTTCCGGCTGCCTGTTTTTACGGTGTTTTTCGGGCATTGATATGATGCGGCAGCAGATTGCGGCATAGTTGAATCTGATTTGAATCGATACTGCAATACAGGACATCCCAGAATCCGGGGTGTCCTTTTTTGTTTCAAAGTAAGGGGGTTGTTGTGCAGTGAAGAATCAAAAAGAGAAGATCAGGCTGATTTTCCGGTTTTTAGCGGGAAACATTCATTTTTTTGTGTTAATGTTAATTTTTTCCATGTTGGTATCGGGCTGCAGTGCGTTGATACCACAAATCGTCAAATATGCAGTGGATCATATTCTTCCCATGGGAATGGAACTGGGAAAGCCGGCTCTGCTGGCTGCAGCGGGTGCTGTGACGGTTACGGCTCTTGTATCCGGTGTCTTTAATTATCTGAGTAAGATGTGTCTGGCAAAAGGCTCCGAGAACTTTTTGAAATCTATCCGGGACACGCTGTACCATCATATTGAGCATCTGCCCTTTGCGTGGCATGTGCGCCATCAGACAGGAGAAATCATACAGAGGTGTACGTCAGATGTGGAGGTTATCCGTAACTTTGTATGCAGTCAGATGCCGGAAGTATTTCGTACGGTTTTCCTTATAGCCATGTATATGGCGATTATGTTTTCCATGAATGTGGAAATATCCTTTGTGGTCATGTTGTTTATTCCGATCATTATGACATATTCCGGTTTCTTTTACTCCAGGATTGCCAGGAGATTTTTGAAAGCCGACGAGGCAGAAGGTGAATTGTCCGGTGTTGTTCAGGAGAATCTGTCAGGGGTGAGAGTTGTCAGGGCTTTCGGACGGGAGAAACATGAAATTGACCGTTTTGATGAGAAAAATAACGGTTTTGCCAATATGTGGATTCGACTGGGACAGCTGATGAGTATCTATTGGGCTGTCGGAGGATTTATTACCGGGCTCCAGATGATTGTTGTCATTGTGATGGGAACCGTTTTTACGGTGAGGGGCGAAATCAGTCTTGGTGATTTCATGGTTTTTGTCTCTTACAATTCAGCATTGGCATGGCCGATACGAAGTCTGGGCAGGATCCTCTCGGATATGAGCAAGGCGGGGGTATCCCTGGATCGAGTCGCCTATATACTGGAGGCAGAGGAAGAGACAGACAGGGCGAATGTCCAGCTTCCGTCTTTGACCGGAGATATTTGCTTTGAAAATGTGAACTTTGTCTACGGGAACGGACAGCCTGTTCTGAAAAATATGGATTTCACTATTCCTGCGGGCAGTACCTTCGCCATCCTTGGCAGCACGGGCAGCGGTAAATCGACCCTTGTTCATCTGCTGAACAGGCTTTATGAACTGCCGGAGGAAGGCGGCAGGATTACTATCGGAGGTGTGGACATCCGTGATATCAGTCGGGATCACCTGAGAAAAAATATTGGTATGGTGCTTCAGGAGCCATTCCTCTTTTCAAGATCGATCCGTGAGAATATCGGTATTACCCGTGAGAATCCGGAGGAAGAGGATATCCGGCGGTCTGCCCATATTGCCTGTGTTGATGATGCAATCGAACACTTTACGGATGGATATGACACCATTGTTGGTGAAAGGGGTGTCACTCTGTCAGGCGGTCAGAAGCAGCGTGTGGCCATTGCAAGAATGCTGATGAAAAATGCACCGATTCTTGTGTTCGATGACTCTCTTTCTGCGGTGGATACGGAGACAGATAATAAGATCCGTCAGGCTTTAAAGTCTGAAATGGAGAAGACCACGGTTATCCTGATCTCTCACAGAATTACATCACTGATGCAGGCGGATTGTATAATGGTCATGGATAAAGGTGAGATACGTCAGATGGGGACTCACGAGGAGCTGATTGCTCAGAATGGGCCGTACAGGGATATTTACGAGATACAGATGAACAGCGATATACGTCTGATGGAAGGAGGGAGCTTATGCGATTAGAAGAACAGGAATTTACAAAAGCCATAGACTTTTCTATCTGGAAGAAAATGTTTCCATTTCTAAAACCTTATAAAAGTGTTCTGGTGATGGTCGTTATTATGAACTTTTTCTGTGCACTGGTGGATATGAGCTTTCCGCTGTTCCAGCGGTATGCCATCAATCATTTTGTGGAAGATCAGACAATTCAGGGAATAGGAATCTTTACGCTGATAACTGTACTGTTTTTTGCCTTTCAGGCATGGACGGTTATTTGTTTTACCAGGGGATGCATGCGGATTGAGATGGGGATAGGAAGAGATATGAAGCGGGCATTGTTTGTACATCTTCAGACATTATCCTTTTCCTATTATAATGTGACACCTGTAGGTTATATTTTATCCAGAGTTATGAATGATACCAGTAAAATTTCAGGTATGGTCGCATGGAATTTTGTTGATCTCCTCTGGGCGCTGACCTATGTGCTGGGGGTTTTTGTGATCATGCTTGTACTGAACTGGAAACTGGCTTTGGTGATCATGCTCATTGTACCGGCCATTGCTGTCCTGACATGGTATTTCCAGAACCGGATTCTTAAGTGGAACCGAAAAGTAAGAAAGGTCAATTCTAAAATAACCAATGCTTACAATGAGGGCATCACAGGTGCGAAAACTTCAAAATCGCTGGTGATCGAAGATAAAAACTACAGAGAATTTTCGGATATTACCCAGGAGATGAGAGTGGCTTCCGTGCAGTCTGCAAGGCTGAGTGCAATTTATATTCCGCTGGTTTTGTTTTTTGGTTACCTGGCCACTGCCCTGGTGCTGGCTCAGGGGGGCATGATGGTATTTGATCATATGCTTGAATTCGGCACTCTGGCAGCCTTTACGACCTATGCAGTGGAGATTTTTGAACCGATTCAGCAGCTGGCAAGAAATCTGGCGGATTTTATTTCCACACAGGCCAGTATTGAGCGTGTGACTTCACTTCTTGAGCAGGAATCCCTGGTAGTGGATTCTCCGGAAGTGGTGGATCAATACGGTGACTTTTTACATCCTAAAAAGGAAAACTGGGAGCAAATCAAAGGGGATATCGAGTTTGAAGACGTGTCTTTTCACTATCCGGACGGCAAAGAGGAAGTGCTGAGTCATTTTAATCTGAAGATTCCTGCGGGAACCAATGTTGCTATTGTGGGAGAGACAGGGGCAGGAAAAAGTACGCTGGTGAATCTTGCCTGTCGGTTTTTCGAGCCGACATCGGGAAGAATTCTCATTGATGGCAGGGATTACCGGGAGAGAAGCCAGCTCTGGCTTCACAGTCATATCGGTTATGTACTTCAGAATCCGCATCTGTTTTCCGGAAGTGTGATGGAGAATATACGCTATGGAAAACTGGAAGCCACAGATGAGGAAGTCATGGCTGCGGCACAGGCAGTATCCGCCGACCAGGTGGCTGCAAAACTGGAAAAAGGTTATCAGAGTGATGTGGGAGAAGGCGGTGACCGTCTGTCCACCGGAGAAAAACAGCTTCTGTCCTTTGCCAGGGCGGTACTGGCAGATCCGCGGATATTCGTTCTGGATGAAGCAACCTCCTCAATCGATACGCAGACAGAGCAGATGATCCAGAAAGCCACGGAAAAGCTTCTGAAGGGAAGAACCTCTTTCATTATTGCCCATCGTCTCTCAACAATCAGGAATGCAGATCTGATTCTTGTGGTGCGGGACGGAAAGATTATTGAACAGGGGAAACACAGGGAGCTGCTGGAAAAGAAGGGCTATTATTATCAGCTGGTACGTCAGCAGTTTGCCGAAGAAGCATCAAAAAAAGTATTGGGTGTGTAAAGTATAACTACTTGACAGATTTTGAAATTTGCTGTTGACAAATGGTATTTATGTATGTATAATTACAAAGGTATGAAACTTAGGAGATATCTATGCAAATCAATATATCTGAAATAATATCAACTGATCATAAAGTGCAGGAATTCAGACCGGAGATTGAGATGCCATCGTTCTGTCTGGAGGGTGACTGCTATGATTTTATCCGGAAGGAGCCGGTGATGCTGACTGTCCAGAATGAGGGCAACAGTGTTGTATGCTTTTCAGGACATGTGGATGTTACCATTGATATACCATGCAGCAGATGTCTGGCATCTGTTCCGACAAGACTTGATTTTGATTTCAATCAGAAGATTGATTTCAGGAAGGTGCAGGCGGAGCAGTTGGATGACCTGGATGAAACCAGTTTTATGGAAGAAAGCTCTCTGGATGTAGACAGATTCGTTTACAACGAGATTTTAATTCGTTTTCCCATGAAGACACTTTGCAGCGATGACTGTAAGGGCCTGTGCTTCAAGTGCGGGAAGAACTTAAATGAAGGTGAATGCGGATGCGACCGTGCATCGCTGGATCCGAGAATGTCGGCTATCCGGGATATTTTTAATAATTTTAAGGAGGTGTAAACCATGTCTATTTGTCCAAAGAATAAATCATCAAAAGCAAGAAGAGACAGCCGCAGAGCTAACTGGAAGATGTCTGTTCCATCATTATCAAAGTGCAGCAAATGTGGTGCTTTAGTAATGCCTCACAGAGTATGCAAGGCTTGCGGTGCTTACAATAAAAAAGAGGTTGTTAAGGTTCAGTAATACCTGAAAAGAAATAAAAAAGGAGGCTCTTTGGAGTCTCTTTTTTAGTGTTGCCGGAAACAACAGGTCCTTTAGTTGACAACGTTTGTAAAGACCGCTATAATGTCAGGAAAGACAGGGATTTCTTTAGATGATTTACAGACTTGGATTAAGAAATGGAGTGATAAGTGATGAATAAAAAGCGTAAAAAGATTTTAAGTATGTTCCTGGCAGTAATTATGCTGGTTTCTGCTCTGCTTGCTGTGAAGCCAATGACCGCCTATGCGGATACGGCTTACAAGGGTTATCTGTCTCTTGGTGCCGATCTGAATGATGAGGAGCGGGCGAAGGTGCTGGAGCTTCTGGGAGTATCAGAGGAAGAACTGGATGACTATCATGTGATCTATGTGACCAACGCGGAAGAACATGAGTATCTGGACAGCTATATTTCCTATAATCAGATTGGCGATGAAGCCTGGTCCTCAGTATTGATTACCGATGCAAAAAAAGGCAGCGGCATCAATGTGACAACAAAGAATGTCATCTACTGTACAACGGGTATGTACGAGAATGCACTGGCAACAGCCGGTGTGGATGATGTGAATGTGGTCGTTGCGGGACCGTTCAATGTATCAGGTACAGCTGCTCTGGTGGGAGCCCTTAAAGCTTACTCAGAGATGACAGGTGGGGATGTGGATGAGGAAGTTCTGGATGCTGCCATCGATGAGATGGTCACAACAGGCGAACTGGAAGATAGTATAGATGCCGATGATGAGAATGTGGAAGGTTTGGTGGCTTATCTGAAGGAACAGGTTGCCAGCGGCAATGCTGAAGATCTGGATCAGACCATCAATGATGCGGCAGACAAGTTCCAGATTACATTGACAGAAGAACAGATTGCTCAGCTGAAGGCATTGCTGGAGAAACTTGGCAGTATTGATCTGGATTTGAACACATTAAAGAGCCAGGCTCAGGCAGTATACGACAAGTTAAGCGATATGGGCCTTGATATCAGCAATATACATATTGATGCGGAAGAAGCAAAGGGATTCTTCCAGAAGATCATTGATTTCTTCAAGAGCTTATTTGAGTAAAGAACTGAATAGAGAACTATATGACCAGGGGCAGCCGATGTTAAAAAGCATTGGCTGCCCTTGATAGATTCTAATTGACTCATTCTAAATTCAGATCCAGGGATTCCAAAATCTGTTCATAATCATAATCAGGAGCGGTTTGGGCGGCAGCCTGGAAGATTCCGGTAATCAGCTCTGGATTTTCATCAAGTTCAGCAGCAATGGCAGCCGCATCCTTTCCTTTTTTCAGCTTACGGCAGACCATTTCAATTAACTGTATATATTTACCTTCTGCGCGACCTTCTGCGAGGCCTTCTGCGAGGCCTTCTGCACGGCCTTCTTCAAGACCTTCTTCGCGTGCTTCCATACGTGCTTCCATATAATATTCAGCTTCAAATAACATATATTTCACACTCATTTCCTGACTGTTTTTCAGTTGCTGAACACGTTCTGCGAGTCGCTGTACCAGGGGATCTTTGATGGTGTGGTGGTCCTCACAGGTTTTTTCCATATAGTGCAGGAATTCAACAAGCCCTTCGGGAACTTCATCATCATTTGTACCACGAGTGTTCAGATAGATTCTGACAGCACCGTCATCCAGTGTGGTGTCAGTGCTTTCGTCACAGCGCATACGGAACGTATACATATACTTGTTCAGTCCAAACAGGTCAAACGGAGCGATAAATATGATATAAATATCATTGATCTGACCAAAATCAGTCTCACCTGGTGTTAACAGATTGACATCAATATAGGACTGATAAACACGGCTTCGTCGTCTCATGGACCGGTTGCCAATGTTTTTCTGCTGAGCCTCTGCGTCATAGACTACATTATTTTCATCAAATGCCAGCAGATCCAGCCGCACAGAACGGGAGTCATAATAGGGCTCCAGACTCCTTTTATTTTTCATATCTTGTCTCCTTAAGTGTAGCATATTTTTATTTTTGGTACAACAAAAAGGGTAGCACATCTTTTTTGCAAAGTCTGTCGAAGGCCGTCGGGAAAGAAAAAGTATTTGCATTGAAGGGCATTGAATGATAATATTATACAGATAGAGTCTGCTTACAGGGAGGCTTATTTTCGTTGCATTTGTTTTGACATGAGATATATGAAGGGAGATCAATATGAGCGAACTTATTCGAGTAGCTGTTGATGCCATGGGTGGCGATAATGCGCCTGGTGAAGTGATAAAGGGAACGGTAGAGGCGCTGAATGCCAGCCAGGAGATCGAAGTGTTTCTGGTGGGGGATCAGGCCGCCATTGAGCCGTTCCTGTCGAAATATGAATATGATAAAGCACGTCTGACCATTGTCCATGCGTCAGAGGTGATCAGCAATAATGAACCTCCGGCCATTGCCATCAAGAAGAAGAAGGATTCTTCCATCGTTGTGGCACAGCGTATGGTGAAGGAAGGCAAGGCAGATGCATTTGTGTCGGCGGGCTGTACGGGTGCCGTTCTTGTGGGCGGGCATCTGATCGTTGGCCGCATTAAAGGGATTGAGAGGCCGGCACTTGCACCTTTGATTCCGACTCTTAATGGCTTTTCACTGCTGATCGACTGCGGTGCCAATGTGGATGCCAAGCCGTCCAATCTGGTACAGTTTGCCAGAATGGGTTCCATTTATATGGAGAATATCATGGGACGGAAGAATCCGAAGGTCGCCATTGTCAATATCGGTGCCGAGGAAGAGAAAGGCAATGCTCTGGTGAAGGCAGCTTATCCTTTGCTGAAGGAATGCAAGGACATTAATTTTGTCGGCAATGTTGAGGCAAGGGACATTCCAAATGGTGATGTGGATGTGGTTGTGTGCGAGGCCTTTGTGGGCAATGTGATTTTGAAAATGTATGAAGGCGTGGCCAATGCGCTCATTGGTAAGATTAAAGAGACCATGATGTCTTCCCTTAAGACAAAGATCGGTGCTCTGCTGATCAAGGATGAGCTGAAGAATACATTGAAGGCTTTTGATACATCCGATTACGGCGGTGCACCGATGCTTGGTCTGAAGGGGCTGGTGGTTAAGACTCACGGCAGTTCCAAATCGAAGGAAATTAAACAGTCGATTCTTCAGTGTATTGCTTTCAAGCAGCAGGATATTCCGGGAAAAATCGCGGCAGCTATTACAGTGAAGGATGAACCGGCAAGTGAAGAGGCTTAAAATAATAGAAAGAGGAAGAACAAAATGGCGAATCATACTTTATTAAGAGAACTGCAGCAGAAGATTGCCTATACTTTTCACGATGAAAATCTGCTGTTTACGGCGCTGACCCACAGTTCCTATGCCAATGAGCATAAACTGCATAAAATACACCACAATGAGCGCCTGGAGTTCCTGGGGGATGCGGTGCTGGAAATCGTGTCCAGTGATTTTCTGTTCAGGAATTTTCCGGATATGGCGGAGGGCCAGATGAGTAAGAAAAGGGCGAGTCTGGTCTGTGAACCGACACTGGCCTACTGCGCGAGACAGTTGGGGCTGGGTAAATATCTGATGCTTGGCAGAGGTGAGGATATGGGCGGCGGCCGGAACAGGGATTCCATATTGTCAGATGCCCTTGAAGCAGTGATCGGCGCCATCTATCTGGATGGCGGTATTGAGGAGGCACGAACATTTATCATGGCCAATGTCTTAAATGATATTGAGCATAAAGCCATGTTTCAGGACAGCAAGACCATTCTTCAGGAGATCCTTCAGCGTGATCATAAGGAACCGATCAGTTATGAAGTGGTGGATATGACGGGGCCGGAACATGACCGCTTATTTGTCATGCAGGTGAAGCTGGGAGATCAGGTCATCGGACAGGGCAGCGGGCGTACCAAGCAGGCGGCAGGACAGGAAGCAGCTTACCATGCGATTCTGGCTTTGAAGAAAAATCAGGCACATTAGGGGAAAGACTATGTTTTTAAAAAGTATTGAAGTGCAGGGATTTAAGTCCTTTGCCAATAAAATGGTCTTTGAATTTCATAAAGGGATAACGGGAATCGTAGGCCCTAACGGCAGCGGAAAGAGTAACGTGGCCGATGCAGTGCGATGGGTGCTGGGTGAACAGAGTGCCAAGCAGCTGCGCGGCTCCAAGATGGAGGATGTTATTTTTTCCGGTACTGAGAGCAGGAAGCCCCTGGGCTTTGCCTACGTTGCCATTACTCTGGACAATTCGGATCATCAGCTGGCGGTAGAGTACGATACGGTTACCGTATCACGGCGGGTTTACCGTTCGGGCGAAAGTGAATACAAGATCAATGGTCATACCTGCAGGCTGAAGGATATACAGGAACTGTTTTTTGATACGGGTATCGGCAAGGAAGGTTACTCCATCATCGGACAGGGACAGATCGACAAGATCCTCAGCGGCAAGCCGGAGGACCGCCGTGAATTATTTGATGAAGCGGCCGGAATCGTGAAATATAAACGAAGAAAAGCTCTGACGGAGAAGAATCTGGCGGAAGAGCAGCAGAATCTCAGCAGAGTCCGGGATATTCTCTATGAGCTGGAGAAGCAGGTGGGGCCGCTGGCCAGACAGAGCGAGACGGCCAAGGTCTATCTGAAGTACCGGGATCAGCTGAAACAATACGATGCCAATATGTATCTGATGTCCTTTCATCAGCTGAAGGAAAATGGCGCCGAGCTGGAGAAAAAGCTGGCCATTGTGACGGATCAGCTGCAGACTTCCCGTGAGGAATATGAGAAGATCAGGACAACCTACGGGAAAATGGAAGCACTGATGGAGGAATACGACCGTAAAATTGCCGGAAAGCAGGAGATATGCAATCAGCAGGCTGTCGAGAAGCAGCGTCTGGAGGGCAGCAGAGAGCTGCATGTGTCCAGGACAGTCGGTATAGATGAGAAGCAGGCGCAGTTCGATACACTGATCCGGGAGGCGGAACAGAAGATTTCCGACAGGGAAAAGAATGTAAAAGGTTTTGAAAAGGAACTGCAGGCGTTGTCAGAGGAACGCAGCCGTCTGGAGAAAGACAAAGAAAGTTCAGAGGAAGAACTGAACACCATGTCTTCGACTGTGACTTCTCTGAGGAATCAGATCGATTCACAGAATAGTGATATTATCGAATATCTCAATGAGTCAGCCAATATCAAAGGACGCATGCAGCGTTATGAGACCATGCAGGAGCAGGCACAGATCCGCCAGTCAGAACTGAACCAGAAGCTGATCGCGCTTCAGAGTGAGGAATCCTCGGAAGGAGAGCTGGTGGAGGCTTTCAAAAAAGAGGCAGCTGCCATCGCGAAGGATCTGGAGCGACTGTCAGAGGAGCAGCAGGCATATCAGGTAAGAGCACAGAAAATAGCAGACGAACTGATGCATTGCCGTGAGCAGTTCAATGGGGCGGAAAAATCCTTCCATGAAGAGTCTGCCCGTTATCAGACACTGAAGAATATTACAGAGCGCTATGACGGATATGGTGTCAGCATCCGCAGGATCATGGAGCAGAAAAACGGGAATAAGGGCATCATCGGCGTAGTGGCAGATATTATCCATGTCAGCAAAGACTATGAGATCGCCATTGAGACCGCTCTGGGTGGCAGTATTTCCAATATTGTGACGGACAATGAGCAGACGGCCAAGAATATGATCCAGTTCCTGAAAAAGAATCGTTATGGCCGCGCGACCTTCCTTCCTCTGACGAGTATCAGGGGCAAAAAGGCGGAGAATGCCGGGAAGATCAGTAAAGAAGAAGGGGTTATTGGTCTGGCCAGTGAGCTCATCGATACGGAGTCTCAATTCCGGGAGCTGGCGGATTATCTGCTGGGGCGTGTGTTTGTAGTGGATCATATTGATCACGCACTGTCCCTTGCGAGAAAATATCATTATTCGCTGCGGATTGTGACACTGGAAGGCGAGTCACTGAATCCGGGTGGTTCATTATCGGGCGGTGCTTATAAGAATACAGGCAATCTTCTGGGACGCCATCGTGAGATGGAAGAACTGAAGAAAAGGGTGGAAAAGCTGAAACAGGATGGTATTGCCCTTAAGAAGCAGATCGACCGGCTCCAGGCTGAGAAGGACAGTAACAAGGAAGCCATGGAGAGATGTTCGGCAAAGCAGTCAAAGCTTTCACTGCACCAGAATACGGTGCGCATGCGTCTGAAACAGGTGGATGACAGTCGCGGTGAGCATGCCCGTTCCATTGAAGAGATAGGCAGGGAAACTGCTGAGATCAAAGCGCAGCAGAAGGAGATCAGCCAGTTCAGGCAGGAACTGAACGATCAGATGAATGAACTGGAAGCCAAAAAGAAGGCTGCGGAAGAATTGATCGAAGTTCTGACAGCACAGCTGGAGGATATATCTGAGAAGGAGAAGAATTTTAATCATCAGACAGCGGACATGAGGATCCAGTATGCCAATCTGACTCAGAAACAGCAGTTCATCCGTGAGAATATCCGTCGAACAGAGGAAGAAGCGGGAACTCTGAAAAAAGAACTGGTTCAGTACAGGCAGCAGAAGGATTCCCTTGAGGAAGAAAAAGAAGAGATCCGTCAGAAGCTTGCAGATATTGATAATGAGATCAATGAGCTAGTGAAACAGATGGAGGCGGACAATGCCGGGCTCCAGTCTGATATGCAGGAGCGCAGCCAGTATGCAGTGGAACATAAGACGTTCTTTGCAAAACGTGAAGAATTGTCGGAAGTGATCAGCGGGCTTGACAAAGAACAGTTCCGTCTGAACAGTCAGAAAGAGAAGCTGGAAGAGAACAGAAATCAGCTGAGCAGTTATATGTGGGAGGAATATGGTCTTACCTATCAGAGTGCGCGTGAGCTTTTGTCAGAAGAGCTTCAGGCAGGCTCTCTGAGCCATTTGAAAAAACTGACGGCAGAGGTCAAATCTCAGATCAAGGCCCTTGGTAATGTCAATGTCAATGCCATTGAAGAATATAAATCGGTATCAGAACGTTATGAGACCATGAAGGCCCAGCATGATGATATGGTAGAAGCAGAGGAGAAATTGACGGAGATCATTGCTTCCCTTAACACGTCCATGGAGAAGCAGTTTAAAGAAAAATTCTCCCAGATACAAAAAGAATTTGACAGAGTTTTCAGGCTGCTGTTCGGCGGCGGCAAGGGGACGCTTGAATTGTCTGACCCGGAAAATCTTCTTGAAACAGGTGTTATCATTATCGCACAGCCGCCGGGGAAGAAGCTTCAGAATATGATGCAGCTGTCGGGTGGTGAGAAAGCGCTGACGGCCATTGCATTACTTTTTGCTATTCAGAGTCTGAAGCCGTCACCGTTCTGCCTGCTGGATGAGATCGAGGCAGCGCTGGATGACGCCAATGTTAAGCGTTTTGCGGAATATTTACATAATCTGACGAAAGATACGCAGTTTATTGTCATTACCCATAGAAGGGGAACCATGAATGCGGCGGATGTCCTTTATGGTATTACCATGCAGGAAAAGGGTGTTTCCACCCTGGTATCCGTCAGCCTGATTGAAAATGATTTGAGTAAATAAAGGAGGCGACGTAGAATGTCTGAGGAAAAGAAAGGTTTTTTTGCGAGACTGGTGCAGGGCCTGACAAAAACACGCAACAGTATTATGTCGGGATTTGATGCCATTTTCTCGGGATTTTCCAAAATTGATGATGATTTTTATGAGGAGCTGGAAGAAGTGCTGGTCATGGCTGATCTGGGTATCCATACAACAGAGAATATCATTGACGGGCTGAAGGAAAAGGTGAAGGAACAGCATATCAAAGAACCACAGGCGTGCAAACAGCTGCTGATGGATACGATCAAGGAGCAGATGCAGGTGAACGAGGATGCCTATGCCTTTGAGCAGCAGACATCGGTGGTCCTTGTCATCGGTGTCAATGGCGCGGGTAAGACAACGACCATCGGCAAGCTGGCTGGTCAGTATAAGAAGGCCGGCAAGAAAGTGGTTCTGGCGGCAGCAGATACATTCAGAGCTGCAGCCATTGAACAGCTGACAGAATGGGCTCATCGCGCAGGCGTGGATATTATCGCCGGGCAGGAAGGCTCCGATCCGGCTTCTGTTATTTATGATGCTATTGCCGCTGCCAAAGCGCGTAAAGCGGATGTGCTGCTGTGTGATACGGCAGGGAGACTTCATAATAAGAAGAATCTCATGGAAGAGCTGAAGAAGATCAACAGGATCATCGAGAGGGAATATCCGGAAGCTTATCGTGAGAATCTGATCGTACTGGACGGCACCACCGGTCAGAATGCGCTGGTACAGGCCAGACAGTTTAAAGAGACAGCTGATATCACAGGTATTGTTCTGACAAAGCTTGATGGAACGGCGAAGGGCGGTATTGCCATTGCCATTCAGTCTGAGCTGGGTGTTCCGGTGAAATATATCGGCATCGGTGAGAAGATCGAGGATCTGCAGAAATTCGACACGGATTCATTTGTGGATGCATTGTTCTCGCCGGTGGAAGAATAGGGTACTTTTCTGATGAACTTCCCCTCAAAACATACTCATGCAAATTGTTTTCAGAGGGAGTCACAGGAATAGTTGAAATCAGACGGTCCAATCTATGTGGAGGTCAGGAATATGCACGTAACGGAGAAGTTAACGAGACCACTGACAGAGGCGAAGTATTTGAATGCGGATAATGCGGACCGGTACCGGAGTATTATGCGCATTTTTTATGAGAATTATGAGAAGCTGAAGTACTGGATGTATCAGGAAGAGGTTTTTGCGGAGATGACCTGCGATCCCTATTTTGCGGATTACCGGATGGAGCAGTGTCAGCAGGATCTTGCGGCGCTGACGGAGTGGAAGAATCTGGTGACGATCCAGGATACGAGGAAGGTGGCTTCCATTGAAGAGTTCAGGAATAAAAAATATCGATATCAGATGTCTGAATACAGTGTGGAGATTGAACGTCTTGTCCTGAGACTGGAGAATCTGTTGATCGAGGGGGCTTCGCTGGAGCCTACCCTTCTGGAGCGTATCCGCCGCAATATTGAGCGCATGCCTGAGATGGCAGACAGGGATGAGGGGGAGGTTTATACATGGTGGACGGATCTGAATAATGATTTTATCCGGCTGAATCAGAATTATCAGGATTATATCAGAGATCTGAACAGTGTGAAGGCCGAGGAGATGATGCGAACCCGGGAATTCCTTGTATTTAAGGATAAGCTGGTGGAATATCTCAGGAGCTTTATCAGAGGGCTGCAGCAGAACGTGGGTGTGATCGAGGAGAGTCTGCGGATGCAGGATCCGGGATTGCTGCAGCAGGTGCTGGAGAAGGTGAATTCATATGAGCTTTCTATTCCGAGGATGGATGTGGAAGTATCGCGGGAATTGATCGAGGAGAAGAACAGAGGAAGGTATCAGAGTATCAGGAACTGGTTCGTATCAGAGAACGGACAGGAGAATGAGGCCGGGAAGTTATTTGATGCCACCAATGATATTATCAGAAGGATTACCCGCTATGCCGCGCAGCTAAGTGAAAAGAATGCCCTTGGCGCCAATCGCCGGGAGGAATATCGGAAGGTGGCTTCTGTTTTTATGAAATGCCGGGATATTTCGGAGGCTCACCGGATGTCTGCCATGGTCTTTGGAATGGAAAGGTCCTTCCATTTTCAGGGAGACAGTCCGAGGGAGTCGGAGAGTATGAACGGCAGTGTTTATGACGAGGAAGGATTGACACTTACTCTGAAGCCGCGAATCAGAACCTGGCGGGAAAAGTCAAAACGCAGCGCCATACGGGACACTTCCGGTCAGAAGGCGGAGACCCGCAGGCAGATGCTTTTGCAGCTTCAGGAGGATAGACGGCGGCTGTCCATGCTTGAGCAGGGAGGACGGATCGATTTTTCGTCGCTTCCGGTTATCGAACCGAGGGTGCGGGAGATTCTGCTGAAATGGCTGTCCGATGCGCTGGAGGATGAGCATTATTCTGCGAGAACCGATGACGGGCGGCGGTATGTGCTGGATATGAGCTGTGCCACAGAGAGATGCGTGGTGCATTGTGAGGACGGCAATTTTACCATGCCGAAGTTAAGTATTGTATTTCAGGAGGAAGAATAGGTTTTGAAGGAATTGGAAGTATTGCTTGGCAGACGCTGGGTGCTGAAATCCGAAGATAAGGATCTGTATTATAAACTCAGAGACAGCGTGGGCGAGATCAGGCGCTTTGCCACAGAAAAAATGGGCTGCCAGGTCATTGAGAATTCTCTCCTGGTAAAGCTTGAGAAGATTCCCGCCATACCTGAGAGCTTTATGGGGATTGAAGTCTTCGATTCCAAGGAAGAATATGCATTCCTCTGTATTCTTTTGATGTTTCTGGAAGACCGGGATGCAGAAGATCAGTTTATGCTGTCCAATCTGACGGAGTATATCGCGGGGAATATGCCGGATCAGCCTGTGGACTGGACCATATATACGAACAGACGCCGTCTGGTGAAGGTGCTCAGATATGCGGTGTCCCAGGGGATTCTGAAGGTGACTGACGGCAGTGATGAAGGATTCATGGATGAGCAGTCCGGTGAGGTTCTCTATGAAAATACCGGTGTTTCCAGGTATTTTATGAGGAATTTTTCAAGGGATATCATGGATTACGGCAGGCCTGAGGATTTTCAGGAGAGTGAATGGTTTGAGATGGATGAAGACAGGGGCATTGTGCGCCGGCATCGTGTCTATAAGCGCCTGATCTTTACTCCGGGTATGTACAGGGAAGCGGGACCGCCGGAGGATTTCGAATATATGAAATATTATGGCCGGCGGCTGGCGGAGGATCTGGAGCAGAATCTGGATTGTCAGGTCCATATCCATAAGGGAAGCGCTTTCTTAATGATGGGAGAAGACTGCCGAATGGGTACAGCATTTCCGGGCAGTAATGCCCTGTCAGACATTCTTTTGTTATGCTGTGCCGGTATCCGAAAAAAGGTGCAGGAGGGAATCTGGAAGGTGAGGCCGGATGATACCCTTCTTATAGACAGCATTGATTTTGAACGCATGATCAGGGAGATCAAACAGGTTTCAGGTGACGGCTTTACAAAACATTACAGAGAAATGCCGGAGGGCGAATTCGTACAGGAAATCATGGAAGCCATGGAGCGATGGACATTTATTCGCTGCCCTGGTGAAGAACATCAGGTGATGGTCTATCCTTCAGCCGGAAAGCTGGCGGGATATTATCCGGATGATTATGTCAATCGGGAATAGGAGAAGAGTTGGATGAACAGCAGATGGCAGGCAAATAAAATAGGTTTGATCAATTTCTGGTATTATGATGAGCAGGAGTTTCATTTTGTCAAAGGCAGAATGCTGCTGCGCGGTTCCAATGGTTCGGGTAAGTCTGTAACCATGCAGAGTGTGGTTCCGCTTTTGCTGGACGGGAATATGAGTCCGGAACGTCTGGATCCCTTTGGTTCCAGAGACAGAAAAATGAACAGTTATCTTCTGGAGGAGGATGACGGCCGGGAAGAAAGAACCGGTTATCTGTACCTGGAATTTCGCAGGGAGGAAAGTGATACCTACCTGACGGTTGGGATGGGCATCCGTGCAAGAAGAGGGAAACCGCTGGATAAATGGTATTTCAGTCTGACGGATGGACGAAGAATCGGAAAGGATTTTTATTTATATAAGGAAACGGACGAAAAAGTGACCCTTTCTAAAAAGGAACTGGAGAACAGGGTCGGGGATGGCGGTCATGTCTTTGACCGGCAGATGGATTATATGGAATATGTCAATCGTCAGGTCTTCGGTTTTGAAACAGTGGAAGAATATAAGGAAATGATCGATCTTCTGATTCAGCTGAGAACACCGAAGCTGTCCAAGGATTTCAAGCCATCGGTCATCAATGATATTCTCAGCGATTCTCTGCAGCCGCTGTCTGATGAGGATCTTCGTCCAATGGCGGAGGCCATTGAGAATATGGATAATATGACCATGAATCTCAGGGCGCGGCAGGAGGGAAAGCAGGCTGCCGAAAAGATTGAGCGGGTTCTGGATAAGTATAACCGTCTGATGCTCTGTGAAAAGGCGGGATATTATCATGATAATCAGAAAAAGCTGGAAGCGCTTGTGAATGAAGAGAGGGATCACAGACAGCAGATTGAAACCTGTACACTTCGGCTGGAAGCCCTGCAGCAGGAACGGGAAGAGCTGGATGCCGGCAGGGAAGCCATGGAGAAGGAACGGGAGTCTCTGAGTAAAAGTGATGCCGTATCCCTGAAGGCAAGGGAGCTTGAACTGGCGGCGGATATGGCGGAGAAGACATCGGTGCTGAAGGAGAAGCAGCGCCGGCTGGAGGCAAAACAGGAAGCATGGAGGGATACGAAGGATCGATACAGCAGAGAGCAGGACAGAAAGTATGAGGAGGAGCAGGAACTGGATGGACTCCTTGAAGAGATGCAGGATGATGCGGATGATATGGCTTTTGAGGAGCACCACTTTTTCAGAGGCGAATTGAAGGAGAATCTGGAAGGTTATGATTCGTTTGAAACGCATCAGCAGCAATTTGACAGGACCCGGGAAGGTATTGAGCAGGGCCTTGGCATTTTAAGAGAGGCAGATATGCAGCGGCGTCAGGCTGAGGAATTACTGCAGAAAAAAGAAAAGCATCAGCGTCAGACAGATATGGCACAGCGCCGTCAGGCTGAAACACAGATGCAGATGGTGCAGGCGCAGAATGAATGGAAGGAGGCTTTGTATCAGTGGAATGGATCAAACTGTGAGCTGGTGCTGGAGCAGGAAACAGTCCGGGGGCTTGCCGCATTTGCAGAAGAGTACAGTGGAAACTCGGATTTTGCCGCGGTACGTCAGACAGTGGCGGATGCCTGGATCACGGCCAGATCCGTGCTGGATGGCAGCATACAGAGAATGCAGTCGGATATAGCAGAGCTTGAAGAGGCATATAATGAGAAAAAACTGGAACTGGAAGAGTGGGAGCAGCATAAGGAGCCGGAGCCGCCGCGAAGTGAAGCTGTGATAAAGAACAGGGAACGTCTGAAAGCCATGGGTATTCCTTATCAGGAATTTTATAAGGTCCTGGAATTTGGTCAGGCGCTTGATAAAAAGGCCTGTGACAGATTGGAAGAGGCCCTTCTGTCCATGGGGATTCTGGATGCGCTGGTGGTGGACGAAATGTACAGAGATCGGGTGCTGGCTATGGAAGAGGGCTGCTGTGACCGGTATCTGTTTGCACGGAAGGAGCGTGCGGACAGGAGTCTGCTGGATGTGCTGGATTTGAATGATTGCGTCAATGATATCTTTTTCAACCAGAGAGTCACCGGGATTCTGGAATGTATTGCCTACGACGGGGAGGGCGTCACCGCCGTGCTGCCCGATGGCACCTATCAGATTGGTGTTGTTACAGGAACGGTGACAGGTCAGTATGAGGCCGGATATCTGGGAAGCAGGGCCAGAGAATTGAATCGGCAGGCAAAAATGGCCTCATGCCGGCAGAGGATGGCAGAGCTTCAGTCTTCAATGGATGAGCTGCAGGAGAAAATGCTGCAGCTAAAAGAGAGAAAATCGCTGCTTCAGACTGAGTACGAAAAGCTTCCGGGTGACGGAGATCTGCGGACGGCATGGCGGATGCTTGAGGAGGCTGAAAGAAAGGTTGATCAGATGAAGGCGGAAGGCCTGGAGCTGGAGGAAAAGCTTTCGGAGGCCCGGACAAAGCTTCAAAAGATGCAGGGAGAAGCCCTGCGGATATCGGAGAAGCTTTATCTGGCCTGCAATTATGAAACATTTCTCAGGGCGGATGCTGCGGCCAGACATTATGGACAATGCTTTTTCAGGCTGAAATCCTGCCATGAGATTTATATTCAGATGGTCCGTCATCTGGAAGAATTGCAGGAGAGAATGGAAGAACTGGACGGAGATATGGAGCAGATCCGTTATGATGCCGGCAAAGCGGAAAATGTTCTGAAGAAGGAGCAGGCAGAATATGCATCCGTTCAGGCTCAGCTGAAGCTGACAGATTATGAGGAGATCAGAGAAAGACTGGATACCTGTATCCGGTGGCTGAAGGATTATCCGGGCAGGCTGCAGCGGTGTGTGGAAGAAAGGACACAGTGCGGTGATCAGATTGATGTGCTCCGGGCGCAGCTGGTTCAGGACGGAGAAAAAATCAGTGACTGCAGGCGCAGGGATGATTATCTCAGAAGGTGCTATGAATCGGAGCTGTCACTGGATTATGTGGAAATTCCGGAGGAGATAAAGAAAAAATCAGAAAAAGTATACGCTTTTCGGGCGGCAGACTGCCGCGACCTGCAGAAGGATACCATTATCCGCGATCTGAATAAGGTTTATTTTGAGAACAGAGGTTATCTGGTGGATTATCAGCTGACTCAGACAGAATTGTTCGGAGAACTGGACAGTCAGGCAAGGCCGGGAGACCCGACAGCGAAGCGTCTGGATATTCAGACAAGGTATCAGGGAGTGCGGCTGCCTTTCCATAAGCTGCTGACCCATCTGGAAGAGGATATTGCGGAACTCCGGGAACTGATCAGGGCAGGAGACAGGGAACTGTTTGAGGATATCCTGGCCAATACGGTCAGCCGGAAGATCAGAGGCAAAATCAACGGCTCCAATACATGGGTGACAAAAATGAATGCGCTTATGGGCGCCATGAATACATCCAGCGGCCTGAAGCTGAGTCTGCGCTGGCGGAGCAGGACGGCGGAAACGGAGGATCAGCTGGATACGGGTGAACTGGTGGAACTTCTGAAAAAGGATTACCGGCTGATGCGGGAGGATGAAGCTGCCAGATTATCATTACATTTCCGGTCCAAAGTGGAGGAAGCCAGACGGCATGCCAAAGACAGCGGCGGTATGATTTCCTTTTACCAGGTTATGAAGGAGACGCTGGATTACAGAAAATGGTTTGAATTCCAGCTGTTCTGTCAGAAAAAGGGAGAACGGCAGAAGGAACTGACCAACAGCGTATTCGGCACCTTCAGCGGCGGCGAAAAAGCCATGTCCATGTATGTGCCGCTGTTTTCGGCGGTTGTGGCAAAATATCAGGGCGGTCGTACAGATGCCCCGAGACTGATATCTCTGGATGAAGCATTTGCCGGGGTGGACAATAAAAATATCAGGGATATGTTCAGGCTGATGACAGAATTTCAGTTTAATTTCATTATCAATTCCCAGGTGCTCTGGGGTGATTGTGATACGCTGGATGCGCTGGCTATTTATCAGCTTCTGCGTCCCGGAAATGCAAAATTCGTAACAGTGATGCCTTACCTGTGGAATGGAAAGGCCAGGGAGATGCTGGATGATGAAGAAAGTATGGAACAGCGGATCGAATCCTACGCCGGATGACGGGTGCATGACCTATTTTAGAGAGCATGCTGTCTTTGAACGGCTGTTTAAGGGTTTCCGGGAAAAGTATGCTTCTTATGGCTGCTTTGGCGGAACCGTGATTCTCAAAAATCTGGATTCAGAAGATATTGAAGCACTGGAGGGATTTTTTCAGAAAAGCTTTCATGGTCAGAAATCCGTATCGGTCTCAGCCAAACGGTTTGAGAAGGCATTATCGGACAGCAGGCTGGCCGGTATGAAGCCGGAAGGGGTTCTGGAAATGTATTTCGGAGAGAAGCTGACGGATAAAAAGGGGCAGAGACAGGCGGAAAGCGACCGGTGGCGGCAGCTTTATGAAAAGCTCATGATACAGTACGCAGATACACCGGCAAAAGAGTGGATTGCTGCGGTACAGGAAGGTGAAAATGGCTTTCACAGCTGGTTAAAAAAGCAGTATCAGCAGAGCATGGAAAATAGATTGGAGTATCAGTATACTGAAGCAATGCAGGGAACCGGTCGCCTGCTTACTCTGGGAGCAGACATTATCAATGGTCTGCCATATCGCCAGCTGAGAACGGAATATCTTCCTGTATTTGCGGCGGAGCTTACGGGTAATCCCCATGCATTGGACAATGGAACCCGTGAAGGACAGCTGCTGTCCATGATCGTGCAGTGGGTGGCTGCGCGGCAGTCAGAAAGATATTCGGATCATGATGCAGCCCCGGTTTTTCGTTCACTGAAACGGCAGAAGGACTTTCTTTTGGCAGGTATTCTTCTGGATGATATTTCCAACTATGCCCACTTATGCGGTGTACAGGCAGTGAAAAAAGACGGTTCTCTGCATGGCGGCATGGATGGATTTGCCAAAGAGGGAGATATGGTACAGCTGCCCCTGTCTGTCATTGTCGGACTGAATACGATGATATGTCCGGAGCAGGTAATTTATATTGTGGAAAATCCTTCTATTTATGCAATGCTCTGCAAAAACTGGAAAGGACAGAAAGCCTGTATGTGTATGAACGGACAGCCGAGACTAAGTTCCCTGCTGGTGCTGGATCTGCTGGCAGAAAGCGGTACAACGATCCGGTATGCCGGAGATTTTGATCCGGAAGGACTGATGATTGCCTGTAAGCTTCGAAAATATTATCGGGGAAGATTTGAATACTGGCATATGACGGAACAGGATTATCAAAAGAGCAGATCAAAGGAAATGATATCATCGAGAAGGATGAGGATGCTGGATGGAATCGAGGATGAGGAACTGGCGGAAACAGTCCGGGCTGTGCGCAGGGCGGGTGTGGCCGGATATCAGGAGAATATATGGCGCTGCTATCTGGAAAAAGGACAGGAATCATGTTATGATAGAATAGACGGAAATGATTGATATCTGGAAAGAAGGTGGACTGCATGATGAGATATTTTAATGTGACTGCTGATTGTAAACCGGGGTTTCACTATATGGTAGATATTGAGCCTAAACTTCAAAAGATAAAGGCAATGATTGATAAAGGCGAGTATTTTACAATTAATCGTGCCAGACAGTATGGCAAGACAACAACACTTCGTGCATTAAGGCAGTTTCTGAAAAATGATTATGTGGTGATCAGTTTGGATTTTCAAATGATGAGTACATCGAAGTTCAGAAATGAAAATACATTTTCAGTAGCATTTGCAGAGGATTTTTTAGATAGTCTGGAGAATCTGGAAGAAGCGATTTCTCCGGAGCAGACATTTTTGCTGAAAGAAGCACTTGTAAATGATAATGGAAGGTTTGAACTTTTTGAACTTTTCAGATATTTAAGCAAAGTATGTTCGGCTGCCCCAAAACCAATTGTATTACTTATAGATGAAGTAGACAGTGCGGCTAATAATCAGGTATTTCTTGACTTTCTGGCGCAATTGAGAGGGTATTATATAAACAGAGATATAAAGCCGACTTTTCAGTCAGTGATTCTGGCGGGCGTATATGATGTGAAAAATATCAGACGCAAATTGCGGACGGATGATGAACATAAACAGAATAGTCCATGGAATATTGCGGCTGATTTTCTTGTAGACATGAGTTTTTCTGCAAAAGATATTGCAGGAATGCTTAAAGATTATGAAGATGATTATAGAACCGGAATGGATATAGGGGAGATTGCAGGATTGCTATATGCCTATACAGCAGGTTATCCTTATCTGGTCTCAAAACTCTGCAAGCTGATTGATGAAAGAGTTTCAGAAAGCGAAAATTTTCCTTCCAGAACAAGTGCATGGACAAAGGAAGGTTTTCTGGAAGCTGTGAAAATTCTTCTTGGGGAGAAAAACACATTGTTTGAATCTCTAAGCGGTAAACTCAATGATTATCCGGAATTGAAGAATATCATTTATCTTTTGCTGTTTCAGGGGCAGACTATCGTATATAATCCCGATGATCCGGCTATTGATACGGCATTGATGTTTGGATTTGTAAAAGCTGATAAAGGTTATGTTGTCATTGCTAATCGGATTTTTGAAACTCGTCTTTATAATATGTTTCTGGCTTTGCCAGAGGTACAGAGTAGTGAAATATACAGAATAGCCTGCCAGAATAAGAATCAGTTTATCATAGATGGTCATTTGAATATGAAACTGATCCTGGAGAGATTCGTAGTTTCTTTTGATGATATTTATGGTGATCAGGGAGAAAAGTTTTATGAGGAAGATGGCAGACGTTATTTTATGTTGTATCTGAAACCTATTATTAATGGAACAGGCAATTATTATGTTGAAGCTCAGACCCGCAACATGGAACGAACTGATTTAATAGTAGATTATCAAGGGGAACAGTTCATTATTGAAATGAAGATATGGCGTGGAGATGCTTATAATACAAGAGGTGAGAACCAGCTGTTAGACTATTTGGATTATTATCATCTGAAGAAAGGGTACATGCTAAGTTTTAATTTTAATAAAAATAAAGAAATTGGTGTAAAAGAAATAAAACTGGGTCAAAAAACTGTGATTGAGGCAATTGTATAAATGTAATAAAAAATTAAAAAAACTGTTGACAAGTATATGGTCCATGGGTTACAATACCACCTGTAAAGTAAAAGTACTTTACAGGTGGTGCTGTTTATGGAGAAGTTTTTAGAAGAAGCGTTGCTTTATGATTTCTATGGTGAGCTGCTGACAGAGCATCAGAAGCTGATTTATGAGGATTTCGTGCTGAATGATCTTTCTTTGAGTGAGATTGCCGAGGACCGCGAGATCAGCAGGCAGGGCGTTTACGATATCGTGAAACGCTGCCGGAAGCAGTTACAGGGATATGAGGCGAAGCTTCATCTTGTTGCGAAATTTATCCAGACGAAGGAGCGGGTTGCAGAGATTAATCGATATGCGAACGAGATCCTTGAGCATCAGGATGATCATCAGAGGATGATCGAGTGTATTAACAGGATTGAGATGCTGTCCAATACAATCGTAGAAGAATTGTAGAACCGGAGGCGATGCTATGGCATTTGAGAGTTTATCGGATAAATTGCAGAATGTTTTCAAAAATTTAAGAAGCAAGGGCCGTTTAACAGAAGCAGATGTGAAGGCATCACTGAAGGAGGTTAAGATGGCTCTGCTGGAAGCGGATGTCAACTTCAAGGTTGTGAAGCAGTTCATCAACTCCGTAACGGAGAGGGCTGTAGGACAGGATGTGATGAACAGCCTGACACCGGGACAGATGGTGATCAAGATCGTCAATGAAGAGATGGTTGCTCTTATGGGCAGTGAGACCACAGAGATTCGTCTGAACAATACCAATGAGCTGACCGTTATTATGATGGCAGGTCTTCAGGGTGCAGGTAAGACGACCACATCGGCCAAGATTGCAGGCAAGCTGAAGGCAAAGGGTCGCAAGCCGCTTCTGGTGGCATGTGACGTCTACAGACCGGCGGCT
Organism: Coprococcus sp.; assembly: GCA_016297495.1. Taxonomy (GTDB): domain Bacteria; phylum Bacillota; class Clostridia; order Lachnospirales; family Lachnospiraceae; genus Coprococcus_A. The sequence continues at coordinate 2,585 of JAEDGN010000012.1, read as the reverse complement.
ATCAGGCAGCTGCAGGTCAATGGTGAGAAGCAGGGGGTTCCTGTTTTCTCCATGGGTGATCATCAGAATCCCGTGGATATTGCGAAGGCGGCGGTAGAGCATGCGAAAGCCAATGATTTCAATGTGGTGATCCTTGATACGGCCGGACGACTTCACGTAGATGAGACTATGATGGAGGAGCTCGCCAATATTCAGGCAGCCGTGAAGGTTGATCAGACCATTTTCGTGGTGGATGCCATGACCGGTCAGGATGCGGTCAATGTAGCCAAGTCCTTCAACGAACAGATTGAGATCGACGGTGTGATCCTGACCAAGATGGATGGCGATACCCGAGGCGGTGCGGCATTATCCATCAGGGCAGTGACCGGCAAACCGATTCTCTACGTCGGTATGGGAGAGAAGCTGTCCGATCTCGAACAGTTCTATCCGGATCGTATGGCATCGAGAATCCTTGGTATGGGTGATATTCTGACACTGATCGACAAGGCACAGGCCCAGATCGATGAGACGAAGGCCAGAGAGCTGAATCAGAAGATCAAGAAGGCGACCTTCGGATATGATGATCTTCTGGATTCTCTGAATCAGGTCAAGAATATGGGCGGTGTGGCAGATATGCTGTCCATGCTTCCGGGTGTCGGCAGTCAGCTGAAGAATGTGGAAGTTGATGACAGCCAGTTTAACCGGATCGAAGCCATTATCCTTTCCATGACACCGGAGGAGAGATCCAATCCGGATCTGCTGAATCCAAGCCGCAAGAAGCGAATTGCCATGGGTGCCGGTGTGGATATCAGTGAGGTCAACAAGCTGTCCAAGATGCTGGATCAGATGAAGAAGATGATGAAGCAGTTCGGCGGCAGCATGCCAAAGGCAGGCAAAAGAGGAAAGTTTAAATTTCCTTTTAGTATATAATCAATAAATAATCAGGAGGTGAACAGAACATGGCAGTTAAGATCAGATTAAGAAGAATGGGTCAGAAGAAGGCTCCTTTTTATAGAATCATTGTAGCAGACTCCAGATCTCCAAGAGATGGCAGATTCATCGAAGAGATCGGTTACTATAATCCAAATGTTGAGCCAAGCGAAGTAAAGGTTAACGAAGAACTCGCTCAGAAGTGGTTAGCTAACGGCGCACAGCCAACAGAAGTTGTCGGCAGACTTTTCAAGAATGCTGGTATTATTAAATAATTGATTTACAGTGGAGGAATTAGAATGAAGGAATTAGTAGAAGTCATTGCTGCCTCACTTGTAGATCACCCGGAAGAAGTTGTCGTTACAGAAACTGTAACAGATAAATCCATAGTCCTTGAGCTGAAGGTAGCGCCTGAGGATATGGGCAAGGTTATCGGCAAGCAGGGACGGATCGCAAAGGCAATCCGTACTGTTGTCAAATCTGCGGCATCGAAGGATGACAAGAAGGTCATCGTGGAAATCTTGCAGTAAAATTAAGGCATTGGCGGAAGGTCAATGCCTTTTTCGATATGGGAAAGGAAACTGATGGAAAAATATTTACGTGTAGGTGTTATTTCCTCCACCCATGGTGTGCGGGGAGAGGCAAAGATTTATCCCACAACGGATGATGTGGCGCGCTTTAAAAAGCTGAAGACCTGTATCCTGGATACCGGTAAGGAATATAAAGAGCTTCATATTGAGAGTGTGAAGTTTTTCAAGCAGATGGTGATTTTAAAATTCAGGGAGTTTGGCTCCATTGATGATCTGATGCCATATAAAGGCAGAGATCTCCTGGTGACGCGGGATCAGGCCGTGGAACTGGAAGAGGATGAGTATTTTATCTGTGATCTGATCGGGCTTCATGTGGTGACCGATGAAGGTGAGGATTTTGGCGAATTGACGGAGGTTTTGCAGACCGGAGCCAATGATGTCTATGTGGTAAAGCGTCCTGATGGAAAGGAAGTGCTGCTTCCGGTGATCAGAGACTGTATTTTGGATGTTGATCTTGAAAAACAGCAGGTAACGGCCCATATTATGCCGGGACTGCTTGACTGATAGGGGAAGGATTCATGGATTTTCATGTAATGACATTATTTCCTGATATGATCATGCAGGGATTGTCGGACAGTGTGATCGGACGTGCCGTGAGAAAGGGCGTCATCGGACTGAATGCGGTCAATATCCGCGATTATTCGACAGATAAGCATAAGCATGTGGATGATTATCCATACGGCGGCGGCGCCGGTATGGTCATGCAGCCGGGACCGGTCTATGACTGTTATATGGATATTGTAAAGGATATGGAGAAAAAGCCGAGGGTCATCTATATGACGCCCCAGGGCCGTGTATTCAGCCAGGATATTGCAGAAGAGCTGTCAAAAGAGGAAGCAATCATATTCCTCTGCGGCCATTATGAAGGTATTGATGAGCGTGTGCTGGATGAGATCGTGACGGACAATCTGTCCATCGGAGACTATGTGCTGACGGGCGGAGAGCTCCCGGCCATGGTGATGATCGATACCATTGCCAGGCTGGTGCCGGGTGTGCTCAATAACAGCGAATCTGCGGCTTATGACTCTTTTCAGGACGGTCTGCTGGAGTATCCGCAGTACACAAGGCCGGAGGTATGGCATAATG
>JAEDGN010000057.1 GCA_016297495.1 Coprococcus sp. | reverse complement strand
GCCTCTTCCGGCCACGTCTGCTTATACGGGTTTCGCCCTGATGTTTTCCGGAACTATCTTCCACAAGTGCATATCCAGCCAGTTTCTGTATCTGTTTCGGGTTATCAAAACGACGAATGTCACCCACTTCAGCTACAAATCCTGATACTGTTTTAATCCCCACTCCCTTGATCTTTAGTAGTTTATCCACGTACGGGATTTCTGTCATAAGCTTATCGATCAGTTCGACAAGTTCATCTAAACGGCTGCTGTATGTTTTATAATCAGCCAGCAGATTTTTAATCTCCATACGTGCCGCTGTCTGCCCTTCCTGGCTCCCGATGCTGTGCTCCGCAGCTTCCACAAGCTTTTTCGCTCTTTTTAATCCTGCGCCTCTCAGCTTTGCATCATGCCAGATCTTGTTGACTCCATCCACACCTAACGCTTTGATGTCTGCCGGCAGCGGTGCCTGTTCTAGCACCATCATTCCACTTTTCGAATCTTTTTTCCCATAAACGTCTTTATACTCTGGGAAATAAATACTGAACCATCTCGCAATCCTGTTCATGACCCTCGTCAGCTCCTCCTGCGCCTGAAATCTCAGATTTGACGCACTTCTCAGTTCTGCATAGATTCCTTCCGGAAGGTAAGGGTACGAGAAACGCCCCTCATTGATCAGTCCTGCAATCACCTTCGGATCTTTGCGGTCATTCTTTGACGGATTGTTGTCATCCAGCTCTTTGGATTTCTTAACGTGATGCGGATTGACCAGCACCGGTTTCAGCCCATTGTCCTGAAGGAACTTTCCCAGTTCAAACCAGTAGTGTCCAGTGGGCTCCATGCCAGGTAAAACCGCCTGTTTTCCATTATCTTTCGCGATGTCCTGCATCCATATGAAAAAACTTGTAAAGCCTGCTTCTGTATTACTGAATTGGAAAGCTTTTGCTGAGTACTCATAACCTCTCCAGTCAAAAGCCCTGGCATAGTGCGTTTCACTGCCCACATCAATACCAACTACCAAAGTTTTTTCAGTTATAGTTCCCAATTTTGCGTTCTGTGTGTTACAATTCATTTTAGATACCTCTCTGTTTAATAAGATTTTTTACTAACCGTCCAAAGTCAGTAATCTTATTTTACACTGAGGTATTTTTTTCAACCTTCTTTCTTGGGTTCCCTATATTTGAATTATACAGGAAGCTCCTAGAATATTATTGAAAGTGCAATAATATTTGAATCCTCAATTATCTACTGCTATGATAACAGACATATTTGGCTGCTCCCATTGAATCATATCTTATATCTCCTGTATTTCTAATGGTATCTGCCACCTAAAACATACAGATATTTTAATCCACACTCTTCATGAACTCCAGAATGTCCAATGCTGTCTCAAAAAGTAATAACATAACAATTACATATTAGAAGCAGCATATTATCAAATTCCATGAATACTTTCTTTACTCAAAATACCTTTTCAACACATCAACGATTTTTTTCCTGCTCTACATCCTCCTCCATGGAAGATGCCGATATATAAATATAAGTTTTCAATTTTTATTCAGTACTTTTATTCCATATATTCAATTTTTAATGCCAGAATCCTTCGTACAGATTCATCGATTCGATCTTCCGAAATATCCCCATTTCTGACTGCCTGAAGGACCCCTTCATAAGCGGCCTGAAAATCCGCCGGCATCAGAAGCATATCCGCGCCCGCCTTAATGGCCTTGACCGCCGCTTCGGCAGATGTATACTGATTGACAATAGCCCCCATATTCAGCCCATCTGTAATGATGATTCCCTCATATCCCAGCTGGTTCCTGAGAACCTCAGTGAGCATACAGTAGGATAAGGAAGCCGGTGTATCATCTCCCGTCACATTCGGGCAGGCTATATGCGCTGCCATGATCACCCGTACACCATTGGCAATTCCGTATTGAAAAGGTATCAGATCTTCCGCCATCATTTCCTCCAGAGTGGCTTCTGTATAGGCATACCCTTCATGGGTATCCGCCTCCGTTGCACCATGCCCCGGAAAATGCTTATAGACACCAATAATCCCCTGGGCTTCCAGCCCCTGATACTCGGCCAGCGCCATTCTTTTTACCAGTTCACTGTCTGAACCAAAGGACCTGCTGCCAATCACCGTATTGGCACTATTGCTCAGCACATCTGCCACCGGTGCATTATCCATGTTAAATCCCAGATCTTCCAGAAAGCGTCCGATTTTATCTCCGGCTTCACGGGCTGCATCGGTGCTTCCTGTATCACCGATGGCGCTCATGTTTCCGACCCATTCCAGATCAAAGTTTTCATTGTTGGCAAAGCGGGTCACCATTCCGCCTTCCTCATCCACAGACAGGAACATGGGGACCCCGATACGTTCCATGGAATATTGCTGCGTATTAGCCAGCATCTCCTTCACCTGTTCAGGGCTCCGAAGATTCTGTTCAAAATAGATCAGTCCACCCACCGGATATTCCTGGATTGCTTCCCTGGTTGTCTGTCCGGCTGCTATGACCGTTCCCACACCCGTCAGTGCCTCCGGCGTGATCACAAACAGCTGTGCTGTCTTTTCTTCCAGAGACATGCCTTCCATGATCTCCCGAACCTTTTTCTCCAATTCATTCTCTATTGTATCATCTTCCATTGTATGACTGTCACTCAATGCATCACCTTCTTCTGAAAAAGCGCTGCTGTCTCTCGCTGACAGCAGCTCACTTTCTTCTGAACCGGCATTCTTGCTACTGTCTGCTGTCTGCTGTTTTTCCTTCGCCGGAAATAAATTGCTCCCGACCCATAGGCCACTGCAGAACACAGCCACCAGAACAATGCCTGCCAGAATCGTCCGCATCCATAGTCCTCTCTTTTTTGGATTACTCATTCCCAATATCTGTTGTCCCTCCTTTTTTCTGATTATATCGGAGCTGTTGGTCTTTTTCCTCATAAAACTGCTAAAACCCCGCCTGTTTTCACAGACGGGGCCTGAATTGAATCATATTTAAGTACACGCACTATTACTTGCTGGCGATTGCAGCCTGTGCAGCAGCCAGACGTGCGATAGGTACACGGAATGGTGAGCAGGATACATAGTCAAGACCAATCTTATGGCAGAACTCTACTGAAGATGGGTCACCACCATGCTCGCCGCAGATACCGATATGGAGGTTCGGATTAACCGGCTTGCCAAGGTCGATAGCGATCTTCATCAGCTTACCAACACCCTTCTGGTCAAGCTTGGCAAATGGATCGTTCTCGAAGATCTTAGCATCATAGTAAGCGTTCAGGAACTTACCAGCATCATCACGGGAGAAGCCGAAGCCCATCTGTGTCAGGTCGTTTGTACCGAAGCAGAAGAAGTCAGCTTCTGTAGCGATCTCATCAGCTGTGATACAAGCTCTTGGAATCTCGATCATTGTACCAACTTCATACTTCAGATCCATGCCTGCAGCAGCGATCTCAGCATCAGCTGTCTCAACAACGAACTTCTTAACATATTTTAACTCTTTGATATCGCCTACCAGCGGGATCATGATCTCTGGTACGATTGTCCAGTCTGCATGAGCCTTCTGTACGTTGATAGCTGCACGGATAACAGCCTTTGTCTGCATAACAGCGATTTCAGGATATGTTACAGTCAGACGGCAGCCACGATGACCCATCATTGGGTTGAACTCATGGAGACCCTGGATAATACCCTTAATTGTCTCAACGCTCTTGCCCTGAGCAGCAGCAAGCTTCTCGATATCTTCTTCCTCTGTAGGAACGAACTCATGAAGAGGTGGATCCAGGAAACGGATAGTAACCGGTCTGCCTTCAAGAGCCTCGAATAACTGCTCGAAGTCACCCTGCTGATATGGCAGGATCTTCTCCATTGCAGCTTCTCTTTCTTCAACTGTTGTGGAGCAGATCATCTCACGGAAAGCATCAATTCTGCCTTCACCGAAGAACATATGCTCTGTACGGCACAGACCGATACCTTCTGCACCAAGCTCAACAGCCTTCCTGGCATCTTCTGGTGTATCAGCGTTTGTACGAACCTTCAGTGTTCTGTACTTGTCAGCCCATGCCATGATACGGCCGAACTCACCGGCGATCTGAGCATCAACTGTAGGGATAACGCCATCATATACGCAGCCTGTGGAACCATCGAAGGAGATAACATCACCTTCATGATATTCCTTGCCTGCAAGTGTGAATTTCTTATTCTCTTCATCCATAATGATATCGCCGCAGCCGGATACACAGCATGCGCCCATACCACGTGCAACAACGGCTGCATGGGATGTCATACCACCACGAACTGTCAGGATACCCTGGGAAGCCTTCATACCTGTGATATCTTCCGGAGATGTCTCAAGACGAACCAGAACAACCTTCTCGCCTCTTGCAGCCCATTCTACAGCGTCATCAGCTGTGAATACGATCTTACCGCATGCAGCACCCGGTGCAGCACCAAGAGCCTTGGCGATAGGTGTAGCTGCCTTCAGTGCAGCTGCATCGAATGTAGGATGAAGCAGTGCATCAAGGTTACGAGGCTCTACCATTGCAACAGCCTCTTCCTCTGTTCTCATTCCTTCATCAACGAGATCACATGCGATCTTCAGAGCAGCCTGAGCTGTTCTCTTACCATTACGTGTCTGGAGCATATAGAGCTTCTTGTTCTCAACTGTGAACTCCATATCCTGCATATCTCTGTAATGTGTCTCAAGAATATTGCAAACATCAACGAACTGAGCGTATGCTTCCGGGAACTCCTCTGCCATCTTGGCGATCGGCATAGGTGTACGAACACCGGCAACAACGTCCTCGCCCTGTGCATTGATCAGGAACTCACCCATGAGCTTCTTCTCGCCTGTAGCAGGATCACGTGTGAACGCAACACCTGTACCACAGTCATCACCCATGTTGCCAAATGCCATGGACTGTACGTTAACAGCTGTACCCCAAGAATATGGGATATCGTTGTCACGACGGTATACATTGGCACGTGGGTTGTCCCATGAACGGAATACAGCCTTGATGGCGCCGTATAACTGTTCCTTCGGATCATCCGGGAAGTCAGCACCGATCTTGTTCTTGTATTCAGCCTTGAACTGGCCAGCCAGCTCCTTCAGGTCATCAGCTGTAAGCTCAACGTCAAAGGTGACACCCTTCTTAGCTTTCATCTCGTCGATAAGCGCTTCAAAATACTTCTTGCCAACTTCCATAACGACATCAGAATACATCTGAATAAATCTTCTGTAGCAGTCCCATGCCCAGCGTGGATTGCCGGATTTTGCTGCGATAACTTCTACAACATCTTCATTCAGACCAAGGTTAAGGATCGTATCCATCATACCCGGCATAGAAGCACGGGCACCTGAACGTACGGAAACAAGAAGAGGATTCTCCTTATCACCAAACTTCTTACCTGTGATCTCTTCCATCTTTACAATGTACTCATTGATCTGGCCCATAATCTCGTCATTGATCTCACGGCCGTCTTCATAGTACTGTGTACAAGCCTCTGTTGTAATCGTGAAACCCTGCGGAACCGGAAGTCCCAGGCTTGTCATCTCGGCAAGGTTGGCACCTTTACCACCAAGAAGCTCACGCATATTGGCATTACCTTCACTAAACAAATATACCCATTTGTTTGCCATTTGATAATCCTCCTTGAAAAATGAAACTTAAAAATATTATTTAAAGCAGACATGCCAAAAAGCATGTCCGCATTTTAGCACAATAATTGTATCACAAAAAATCCAAAAGTAAAACAATATTTGAGATTATTTTAACAAAATTTTCTAATAAGCCAGTTTTTCCATGAAATAAGCGGTCAGATCTTCAATCTTCACACGCTCCTGGGCCATTGTATCTCTATCACGGACAGTTACACAGCCGTCTTCCTCGGAATCGAAATCATAGGTCACACAGAAAGGTGTACCGATCTCATCCTGTCTTCTGTACCGCTTACCGATATTGCCTCTGTCATCGTATTCGCAGTTCCAGTTCTTGCAAAGTTCCTGATAGACAGCTTCAGCTTTCTCACCCAGCTTCTTGGACAACGGCAGAACACCGATCTTGACAGGCGCCAGTGCAGGATGGAAATGAAGCACTGTTCTCATATCCGGCTTCTCTTCTGTACCGATATTCTCCTCATCATAAGCACCGCAAAGGAATGCCAGTACCACACGGTCTGCGCCCAGTGACGGTTCAATAACATAAGGAATATATTTTTCTTTTTTGCCTTCGTCAAAATACATCAGATCCTCACCGGATACTTCCATATGACGGGATAAATCGTAGTTGGTTCTGTCTGCGATGCCCCATAATTCACCCCATCCGAATGGGAACAGGAATTCAATATCCGATGTTGCCTTGGAATAGAAGGACAGCTCTTCCGGCTCATGATCTCTGACTCTCATCTCCTCTTCCTTCATGCCGAGGTTCTTCAGCCAGTTGATACAGAATTCCTTCCAGTATGCAAACCATTCAAGATCTGTATCCGGCTCACAGAAGAACTCAAGCTCCATCTGTTCGAACTCACGGGTTCTGAAAGTGAAGTTGCCCGGTGTGATCTCATTACGGAAGGATTTACCAATCTGACCAATACCGAACGGAATCTTCTTGCGGGATGTTCTCTGAACATTCTTGAAGTTGACAAAGATACCCTGAGCTGTCTCCGGTCTCAGATAAACCGTGTTCTTGGCATCCTCTGTAACACCCTGGAAGGTCTTGAACATCAGGTTGAACTGACGGATATCAGTGAAATTGTGCTTGCCGCAGGTCGGACAGCAGATATTCTTCTCATCGATGAACCTGAGCATCTCTTCGTTGGACCATGCATCAACGGAGCCTTCCAGCTGGATACCGTTCTCCTGGCAGAAATCCTCGATCAGTTTGTCGGCTCTGAAACGCTCATGACATTCCTTACAGTCCATCAGAGGATCTGAAAAGCCGCCCAGATGGCCGGAAGCCACCCATGTCTGAGGGTTCATGAGGATGGCACAGTCAACACCAACATTGTATGGATTCTCCTGAATGAATTTCTTCCACCATGCCTTCTTCACATTGTTCTTCAGTTCAACGCCAAGATTGCCGTAATCCCATGTATTGGCAAGACCGCCGTAGATCTCTGAGCCCGGATATACAAAGCCTCTGGCCTTTGCCAACGCAACGATTTTTTCCATTGTTTTTTCCATGTTACTTACCTCGCAAATATATTTTAGATTCATTTAAATACAATCACTGACTGGCCTTCGGCCGTGCTGACCGTATGGTCGTCAATCAATGATGCTGCTTCACTGTAATATACGATCCTGCCGCTTGTCCTGATCTGTAAAGATTCACTGGTACATACCACGTACAGCTTCTCTGATCCGGCAAGATCACCAAATGCCGCCGGTTCCCCTGTCTTCACACTGATCAGATCCGTTCCGGCAATACTGTCTTCGGAAGCCGCTTCCTCCACAGACATGAACTGCAGTCCGGTCCCGTTGAATCCATTATAGATATCCGTATTGAGATAGGACAGTGCCATACGCGCTGTTTTCTCATCCTCATTCTCTTCAACGGCCTGAACGGTTATGGCAGCAGCTGCTTCTCCATTCTTCTGATTCTCCGGCTGCTCCTGGGGATTGGCTTCATTGAATACCGCTACCGCTTCATTGACAAAATCCGTCAATTCTTCCAGTGAGTAATAATCCTTATCAAAGGACTCAATGACAACTTCATCAACGGAACCGTCGGCATTGATACCAACAGTGGATTCCGTCACATTCGCCAGATTGACCTTCTTCCCGCTGCATCCGGCCAGAACCGCCATACAGAGAAAGGCAGCCAGTAAAACTCTATATCTCATCTCAACACCTCCCGCCCGCATACACCCATCTATTGTATCCTTAATATACCAGTTTTTCAATCCCTTTTTACAGATTTTCTATAAGGTAACTACTCAGCCTGCTCCCATCTGACAGCACAGATACGGCAGGACTCCACCTGAAAACCGTTTGAAAAACGCCGGTACTTAGATTTTTGGAATAAAATGAACAAAAATCCTTAGTACCGCTGCGTTTTTCGTCGAGCGGAAGCGTGTTTGAAGGGTGGAAACTGTCCGTATTGTGCTAAAAAAGGCACAGATGCTGAGTCGTTACTCCATAAGCATGAGAACTTCCAGGGATTTAAATTTCCTGTCAATGCACGTACTCCTGTATCTGTACATGATATTTCTGATAGTATCCAGCACTTCCTCCGATACACGGAAAGTATAAAGCTTTTCAATGGGCGCACTGATAATGTACTGTATCGTATACAGGGCTGCCGGGCTCACGGGTATGGCATTCATACCGCCCTGCTTTCTGCAGCTGCCGCAGAGCATGCCTCTGCGCTGGGCGCTGAAAACCTGCAGATCATCCGCACTATGACAATTCACACACTCGAAACATTCGGGATATTCCCCATTGACCACCATGAGTTTCAATTCATAGATGCATCTGATCAGAGGAAACGGAATCGTCTTTTTGCACAGAGCCCTGATCGTCTGGTATAAAAGCTTCAGCATTTCCAGATCATCAGCATTCTCACGCCCGTAATAATCTGCAAATTCCAGAAAATAACAGCCATAGCACGTGGCATCTACATCTGACCTCAGCTCTTCAAAATAGTTCTGCACCTTTACGCTGACCACGGTGTAGGCATTCCGCCCTTCAATCAGCATGAATTCCCCGAATACAAAGAGCTGGGACGGCGCCATCAGACTGTTGCCCGGTCTCTTGGCGCCCCTGGCAAAACCGTGGATCTTGCCCCGCTCCTTCGTCAATATAACGAGCCGTTTATCATATTCACCAACGGGCATGGCCGAGAGGACCATACCCGTTACTTTTATCTGATCTGCCATTGTATGAAATCTTCCTAATATTCTTTCTTGTCGTAACCGAAGTTCTTGATCATAAAGTCGCTGTCGCGCCAGTCTTTCTTCACCTTGACCCAGAGCTTGAGATTTACTTTTGAATCCAGCATCTCCTCAATCTCAGGACGGGCCATGGAGCCGATTTTCTTCAGCATAGACCCCTGTTTGCCGATGATAATACCTTTATGGGAATCCCGCTCACAGATGATGGTGGCATCAATATCGATGATACCGCCCTTTTTTCTCGCTTTCATCTGATCAATGGATACGGCGATACCGTGCGGCACCTCTTCATTGAGAGAACGCAGGGCCTTTTCCCTGATCAGCTCAGCCACGATCTGCCGCTCCGGCTGATCCGTCACTGTGTCCTCATCATAGAACTGTGGACCATAGGGCAGATATTTCATGATTGCCTGAATCAGATCATCCGTATTGTCCCCTTTCAGGGCCGAACATGGAACAATCTCTGCAAAAGCACAGATATCCTTGTAAGCGTCAATACTTTTAAGAATCTCTTCCTTCTTAACCGTATCGATTTTATTGATAACAAGAATAACCGGCGTATGGGTTTTGCGCAGCTGCTCTGCAATATGCTGCTCTCCCGCTCCGATAAACGTGGTCGGCTCCACCAGCCACAGAATCACATCCACCTCACTGAGGGTCCGCTCCGCCACTGTCACCATATATTCACCCAGCTTGTTCTTCGCCTTGTGAATACCCGGAGTATCCACAAACACGATCTGTCCTTTCTTGCTGGTATAAACTGTCTGTATCCTGTTCCTCGTTGTCTGAGGCTTATTGGACGTAATAGCAATCTTCTGACCGATCAGATGATTCATCAAAGTCGACTTCCCCACATTCGGCCTGCCAATCAGCGTCGCAAACCCTGACTTATACTGTTGATTCATATATCCTCCCTACCTCAGTAATTGTGTCACATGTTCAAATTTTTCTTTTTGTGCCATGATCCGGCTTTCACTGCCCACGACACAAATATGCCCGGATGCTGTCACGGCTGCTACGGCTGCTGCCTGTTTGCGCAGATTTTCCACTGTTGTGCCGAGTAATTCATCTCTTATTTTCTGGATCTGTTCATAGCTTCTGTGACCCAGCCAGGCTGCCAGTGACCGTACGCCTTTCATGGATGCAGTCATCGGTGTGTCAATGGCGCCGACAGCACCAATAATATATTTTGTCAGTTCCCTGTCATCCAGTTCAAGGGAAGCAACATAATCTGCCGCTCCTTCATAAACTGCATAGGTTTCTTCCAGATTCGGATCTCTGTAAGATGCGAAATAGGCATTCCCGCTCGGAGCAAATCCGCACATACAGCCATAGGCGCCGCCTTTGACACGTATATTATTCCAGAGATACTCATTGCTCAGTATATTCTTAATCACATTCAGACTGCCGTTGTAGGCGATGCCTTTTTCTCCAAAGTTGGCGGCACAGGCATTGTACTGAATCATGCCGGCTGTGATAAATGCCTCATTGTGAATCGGACATACACTTACACTGATCCGACGGCGCTCTTCCTCTGTCATTGTCTCCATATTCAATCTGTTACCAAAAATCTCAATCTCTTTCCGGCAAAGTGACAGTCCCTCTTTATTGGCTGTCACATCAGCCAGCAGATATTCTTTACGGAAAATCTTACGGCAAAGAGACTGCAGTTTGTCAATGACTTCCATTTTCCTTGTCTCATAATCCTTCAAAGTATCACATATAAACTGATAGAAGGCAATTCCCTCCGTTAGCTCCTTGAACCAGCTTCCCTGGCTGAAATAGGACGTTGCTCTGTTCACCGCCACAGTATGGCCATTGGACAGAAAGTTCATCTCCAGACGGGATTTCAGCTGATTCAATATCTCTTTCAGACGCTTATCATCTTCAAAATGGGTATGCAGCAGTATTTCTTCCAGCAATTCAAACAGCTTCGACAGTTTATTGTATAATGCCTTGCCTCCCATCTCAAGTACAGGCAGGTAGCTGTCCTTATCCTCAACACCATAAACACTGACTGTGGAACGAAGGCCGCCCGTATGGAGATTGACCTCATCCGTCAGTTCCTGATAGCTGTAATGATCCGTATTCATATTGCCGAAAGTCTCTGTCAGGATTCCGAGGTAAGGTACATCTTCCTCTTTCACATGACCCAGATCAAACAGCATATTCACATAACCTATCTCATTAGTCTCGATATCGTGATGCAGCACCTGGACACCATCAAAATCCATCTTTTCGTTATAAAGAGGTTCTGCTTCTTTTTTGATATCATCAATACTCAGCAGCGGGATCATATCAAGGACTTCCTTCGGAGACGGTTCACTCTGGTAATGCTTTAATTGTGCCGTATCTTCCACCAGCTTCTCCACCTCTGCCTCTGACAGAGAGGCCTTATAGGCCGCCAGATTATCAGCCAGTGCCTTCTCCTTTCTGGCCGCCAGTCCTCTGGACGGACAGAGAAGGTAAACAGATCCGTGGGTATTGTCGAGCATATAGGTCCTGATCAGCTGCTCAAAATATCCCTTCTCCAAATCTTCTCTCAGCGATTCAAAAATCTGCTGAAACTTCAGGTGAATGAACGGTTTGTTGTCATCATACAGCCAGCTGTCCATGAGCTGCATACCATATAACAGTCCCTTTGGCCAGCGTCCGAAATCGCCTTCTCTTGACTTGAATTCATAGAAGTTAAGCGCACCTTCCATCGTCTTGTGGTTCAGGCCGCCATCTGCCAGTTTCTCCAGTTCCAGACGGATCACATTCATGATATCATCCCTGCGGCCCGCATCCATATTTTTAATGATAATAGAAAGATACGGCTGTATAAGACTGGTCTCGAAAAAGCCATAGACATCCTCACCGAACTCCTGATCCAGCAGAGCCTGCTTCAGCGGCGCTCCCGGTGCCTCCATCAATGTGTATTCAAGGATCTGGAAGGCCAGGTAAAGTTTCGGATTCAGGCTGTCACCCACAACCCAGCTGCAGGCCATATAGGACGCATGCTCTTCTCTGTCCTCATTCCCTATCGGATATTCTCCCTGTGCAACGGTGACTGCATCAAAAGGCGTCTGCTTGGATATGGACGAATCCACTTCCATGGCATCATAATGCTGCAGATATTCCCTGTCAATAAAATCCAGTTTTTCATGGACATCCAGATTTCCGTAAAGATAAATATAACTGTTGGAGGGATGATAATATTTTTTATGAAAATCAAGATACTGCTCATAAGTCAGTTCCGGAATCACATCCGGATCGCCGCCGGATTCAACTCCATAGACTGTATCCGGAAACAGTGTATCCGTAATCTTTCTATATAAAAGTTGTTCAGGTGACGAAAATGCCCCCTTCATCTCATTGTATACAACACCATTATAGATCAGCGGTGCATCCTTGTCCTCCAGTTCATAATGCCAGCCCTCCTGTCGGAATGTTTCATTACCGGCATAAATATTCGGATAAAATACCGCATCCAGATAGACATGCATGAGATTATGAAAATCCGCGTCATTACAGCTGGCAACAGGGTAGATCGTCTTGTCCGGGTAGGTCATGGCATTCAGAAATGTATTGAGTGATCCCTTGGCCAGCTCAATAAATGGATCCTTGGCCGGAAAATTCTTCGATCCGCACAGTACGGAATGCTCCATAATATGGGCTACACCCGTGCTGTCCTGAGGCGGTGTCCTGAATCCAATGTTGAAGACCTTATTCTCATCATCATTGGACAGGACCACAACTCTGGCCCCTGTTTTTTTATGTCTTAAAAGTCCTGCCATAGACTTAATCTCATCTATATATTCCGTACTGACCACCTCATAAGCCGCCGGAATATTCTTAAAATCATCTGCCATATTGTTCCTCCTTATAAAATATCTTTATCAGTCAGACGGGGCGGTTAAAAATATGCCGCCCCGTGTTATCATGCCGTTTTCTCTTCCAGTTTCCTCACTCTCTTGTCCAGATCGTCAACTCTATCCTGAAGCAGCGCCTGATTCCTGTCCTCCAGCTTAGCAATCTTATAATACTGCTTCATCTCATCTATATCCTGCTGTACCTTATCAATTCTCTTATCCAGAATCTCTCTTGTTCTCTCCAGTTCATCCAGAATCATAACTTCCATACTGTCAATTTTTTCATCCATTGCAATAAAACGCTGGTCAATTCCGATAAACCGCTCATCAATTCCGTTGAACCGCTCATCAATTCCGTTGAACCGCTCATCAA
>JAEDGN010000145.1 GCA_016297495.1 Coprococcus sp. | reverse complement strand
AAATCTGCTTATAGACGGCTTCATTCTGATTAAACCGTATTTCCATTTTTCTCGGATGGACATTGACATCGATTAAAGCCGGGTCAATCTGAAAATGCAGTGCCGTAAAAGGGTATTTGTGAATCATAACAAAGGTTTTATAGGCATCTTCGATCGCTTTTGTAATGATATTGCTCTTAATATACCGTCCGTTGATAAAGTAAATTTCCCAGGAACGGTTGCCCCTGGATAAAATAGGCTTGCCGATATAACCGGACACATGAAAGAGCCCGGTATCCGCCTCAGCCTCCAGAAGCTGTCCCGTTACATCCCGACCGTAGAGCTGATAGATAATATCTTTCAGATTGCCATTACCGGAAGTATGGAGCTTATTCTGGTCATTGTATATAAATTTAAATGATATATCCGGGTGGGACAGCGCAAGACGCCCTGCCAGGTCGCTGATGTAGCCCGCTTCCGTAGCCGGTGTTTTCAAAAACTTCCGTCTGGCCGGCGTATTATAAAACAGATTCCGGACAATAATAGTCGTGCCGTCAGGACATCCGATATCCTCACAGCTTTTGCAGACACCGCCGTCAATACAGTAACGGACTCCCAGCAGATCCGCATGCACCTTGGTGATCACTTCCACCTGAGCCACGGAAGCAATACTGGATAAAGCCTCGCCTCTAAATCCCAGCGATCCCACCGTCATCAGATCAGTGGCTGTTTCAATCTTACTTGTTGCATGACGCCAAAAAGCCTTCTCTATATCATCTCTGTTGATTCCGCTTCCATTATCCGTCACACGGATAAAAGAAATGCCGCCCTCTTTTATTTCAATTGTAATGGCCGATGACTTCGCATCAATGGCATTCTCCACCAGCTCCTTCACGACAGAAGACGGTCGTTCCACAACCTCACCGGCAGCTATTTTATTAATTGTATCACTGTCCAGCAAATGAATTGACTGCATTCTGAGACTCCTTTCCCCTTTGCCAACCAGTATATCATCTTCCTGTGATCATTCTATGTTCAATTCGTATCCTTCAGCTTTTTCTGAAGCTCATATAAGGTATTCAAAGCCTGAATAGGCGTCATATTGGACAAATCCATTGCTGACAACTCCTTCAGGACCGGATGATTATCCGGATACAGATCAAAAAGACTGATCTGCTTATCCTCTGTCTCCTCCTGTTTTTCCTTCTGACGCTGTCTTCCCTTTGGCTGAGTCTTCACCGAAAGATTGCGCGCTTTATCTGTAATATCTGTTTCAGACAGCCAGCTGGCGATCTCCTTCGCCCTGTCAATGACAGAATCCGGTACACCCGCAAGCCTTGCCACCTGAATACCGTAGCTTTTATCAGCACCGCCCCGTATGATCTTTCTCAGGAAAATAATGTCATCTCCCTGCTCTCTGACAGCAATACAATAGTTATTCACACTGTCAAGCTTGCCCTCAAGCTCCGTCAGTTCATGATAATGGGTAGCAAAAAGAGTCTTCGCACCCAGCAGCTTCGGATTGCTGATATGCTCCACCACTGCCCAGGCAATACTCAATCCGTCAAAGGTACTGGTTCCTCTGCCGATCTCATCCAGAATCAGCAGGCTTCTGCTGGTGGCATTGCGCAGTATGTTGGCCACCTCCGTCATCTCCACCATAAAGGTACTCTGTCCGCTGGCCAGATCATCAGAAGCCCCCACACGGGTAAATATCCTGTCTACAATGCCGATATTGGCCGATTTGGCAGACACGAAGCTGCCGATCTGGGCCATCAGTACAATCAGGGCAGACTGCCGCATATAGGTGGATTTGCCGGCCATATTCGGTCCGGTAATAATGGAAATCCGGTGATTCTTATTATCCAGATAAGTATCATTGTCGATGAACATCTGATTTTGATTCATCTTCTCAACAACAGGATGACGGCCGCCCTGAATATCTATTACGCCCTTTGTATTGATAGATGGACGGACATAACCGTTGCTCTGTGCCACATGAGCCAGTGATACAAGGACATCCAGGTGAGCAATGGCCTTGGCTGTCTCCTGGATACGCACGATCTGGGTACCGATTCTGTCTCTGACATCACAGTACAGATCATATTCCAGTGCGGAAAGCTTATCCTCCGCACCGAGAATCATGTCCTCCAGTTCCTTCAGCTCCGGTGTAATATAGCGTTCTGCATTGGCCAGTGTCTGCTTGCGTGTCCAGTCTTCAGGCACCAGCTCCTTATAGGAATTGGTTACCTCCAGATAATAACCGAAGACTTTATTATAGCGGACTCTCAGGTTCTTGATGCCCGTCTTCTCCCGCTCTCTTACTTCCAGATCTGCCAGCCATTTCTTGCCTTCCGTACCTGCACTTCGGAATCTGTCCACATCTTCATTGTATCCGCCTTTGATAATACCGCCTTCACGGATCATAATCGGCGGCTCATCTTCAATGGCGTCTTCAATGAGGGTGTGGATATCCTCCAGTGTATCCATCTGTCCGGCAATTTCCTCAATTTCCTTACATTTAAACTGCTGCAGCAGCTGTCTGATGGGCGGAATCATGCCAAGAGAAGTTTTAAAAGCAATCAGATCTCTCGGATTGGCTGTGCGGTAACTGATTCGTGTTACCAGTCTTTCCAGATCATAAATTGCATTCAGATATTCCCTGATCTCTTCCCGTGTGATCATATCCTGATACAATTCCTCTACGGCATCCTG
>JAEDGN010000056.1 GCA_016297495.1 Coprococcus sp. | reverse complement strand
AATGAAAAACATTAAAGTGCAAGTATTGACTGGAGGAGATGAGCGTATGTTATTTGTAGAATATTCCAAATGCGGGACATGCAGAAAAGCGAAAAAATGGCTGGATGAGCACAGTATTGAATATATAGACCGTCCGATTAAGGAAGAGAATCCAACACTGGAAGAGTTGAAGGCCTGGCATCGGATAAGTGGTCTGCCATTGAGAAAGTTTTTCAATACAAGCGGAACGCTTTATAAAGAGATGAAATTAAAGGACAGACTGGGAGACATGACAGAGGATGAACAGTATGAGCTGCTGGCCTCGGACGGTATGCTGGTGAAGCGCCCGGTCATTGTAACGGATGATTATGTGCTGGTGGGTTTTAAGGAAACAGAATGGTCGGAAAAAATGCTGTAGATAACGGAGGAGATGGATGATTTATATAACCGGTGATTGTCACAGAGATTATCGACGGTTTGGCATGCAGGCCTTTCCGGAGCAGAAAGAGATGACGAAGGATGATTACGTCATGATCTGCGGCGATTTCGGGTACTGGGATCTGTCCAGGGAGACGAATTACTGGATGAAATGGCTGGATAATAAATCCTATACGACGTTGTGGATCGACGGCAATCATGAGAATTATGATCTTCTGAAAGAGCTTCCTGTGGAAGAATGGCATGGCGGTAAAGTACAGAAGGTCAACCAGTCGGTCATTCATCTGATGCGGGGACAGGTATATGAACTGGATGGACTGAAAATATTTACCTTTGGCGGAGCCAGAAGCCATGATATTGAAGGAGGTATTCTGGATCTGAAGGATCCGGCCTACAGGCGGAAGAAGTCCCGGCTGATGAAATCGAAACGCTTTTTCAGGACGATTCATGTGAACTGGTGGCCGGAAGAGATGCCGGATGAAGAAGAATATGAGGAAGGAACAAGGAATCTGGAGAAGGCTGACTGGAAGGTGGATCTGGTTCTGACCCATTGTTGTGCAACATCTTTGCAGAAAAAGGCGTTTGGAGAAGGTGATTATGTATCGGATCAGCTGACAGATTATCTGGAGATGCTCAGAAACCGGCTGGATTATTGTTACTGGCTGTTTGGGCATTATCATGAGAATCGTCAGCTGACAGAGAAGGATTATGTACTGTATGAGCAGATCGTCAGACTGCCGGACAGAGAAGGAGCAGATAAAGGATGAAGATGATTATTTCTCCGGCCAAGAAAATGCATTCGGAACCTACTCCGCTGTCATGGCGGAACATGCCGCAGTTTTTGGAAGAGGCGGATGATCTGAGACAGTATCTGGCGGCGCTAAGCTACGGTGAGGCAAAAGCGCTCTGGAAATGTAATGACAAGATTGCCACTCTGAATTTTGAGCGATTTGCCTCCATGGATGTGAGAAAGCCTCAGAACCCGGCCATACTGGCCTATGAGGGTATCCAGTATCAGTATATGGCGCCGGCAGTGTTTGAGTCGGCTTCTCTGGCTTATGTGGAGGAACATCTGAGGATTTTGTCGGGATTTTACGGGCTGCTGCGGCCTTTTGACGGTATTGTTGCCTACAGGCTGGAAATGCAGGCAAAAATTGACTGGAAAGGCTGTCACACTCTTTATGATTACTGGGGCGGACGGTTGGCAAATCAGCTTCTGAAGGAGACGGATTGTATCATCAATCTGGCTTCCAATGAATACAGCAGAAGTATTAAGCGGTACTGGCCGGATGACCGTGAATGGATAGATGTCATTTTCGGGGAAAAAACAGATGGAAAAATTAAAGAGAAAGGGACCATGGTCAAGATGGCCAGAGGAGAGATGGTCCGGTATATGGCAGATCATCAGGTGGAGAACCTGGAGGAGATGAAGAATTTTGACCGGCTGGGTTATCGCTTTGAGGAGTCTTTGTCGAATAGAAGAACTTTTATTTTTGTCATGCAAAAAGATAGTGTGACAGACTGAAACAGAACAGGAGTTGAGAGAATATGCTGCAGGAAGGAACAATGGCACCGGACTTTACATTGGAGAATCAGAATGGGGAAAAGGTTTCCCTGTCGGATTTCAGAGGAAAAAAAGTTGTTGTATATTTTTATTCCAGGGATAATACGGCAGGATGTACGAAGCAGGCATGTGCCTTTGCCGCCGGCTATGGTGAGTTTCAGGCTATGAATGTGCCGGTAATCGGCATCAGCAAGGATACAGCGGCTTCTCACGGGAAGTTTGCGGCAAAATACGAGCTTCCGTTTATTCTTCTGGCCGATCCGGAGAAAGTCGTCCATGCTGCCTATGATGTGCTGAAGGAAAAGTCCATGTATGGTAAAAAGGTGATCGGGACGGAGCGGACCACTTATATCATTGATGAAAGCGGTATGATTGTGAAAGCCATGAAGAAAGTAAAGCCGGACACCAATGCGTCAGATGTTCTGGCCTGGCTGCGGACAGGGAATGAAGCCTGAGGCGGCTGGTAGGGGCTGAAATAGTAAGGGAGTAAGATGATATGGAAATGCTGGATATAGTGGATGAAAATGGTGAGCCGACGGGAGAGACGGTAGAGCGGGCGACAGCCCATGCCAGAGGAATACGCCACCGTACTTCTCATGTGTGGCTGCTGCGAAAAAGACCGGACGGCGTAGAAGTCCTGCTCCAGAAGCGCAGTGAGGGAAAGGATTCTTTTCCGGGCTGTTATGATATTTCCAGCGCAGGTCATATACCTGCCGGTATGGGCTTTAAGGAGTCAGCGCTTCGTGAACTGAAGGAGGAGCTGGGATTGACGGCATCAGAAGAGGAACTCAATGACTGCGGCCTGCTGAAGCTTTATGAAGAAGCTGTTTTTTACGGGGAGCCATTTAAAGATGATCAGGTAAGCCGTGTTTTTTACATATGGAAGGATATAGAGCCGGAACAGATGTCACTTCAGGCGTCGGAAGTTTCGGAAGTGAGGTGGATGGGGCTTTCAGAATGCAAAGAAAAAGTGAGGACAAACAGTATACCGCACTGTATTGTTGCCCGTGAATTGGATATGCTGCCAGGATAGGATCCAAAGTATAAAAAATTACGGGATTACTATTGACAAATGGACATGTTCGCAATATACTATTCCTAGTAATTCAGTTGAGAATAAGGAAAGAAGGAGCAGATATGAAGGCATTGGAGCATCAGCATACATGGACAATGGATATGATGATGTGCAGCTGTGGCGATATGTGCGGAATGTACATGTACAGGGACACAGTTCTTTTTGATGCGCATTAATATCTGGTTCATGATCTCATAAGTTTTCTGAATGAATAGAAAGATTATGATCGGCAGGTACATGCGTGTACCTGCTTTTTTTGGATTAAGAGAAAGGGGATCCTATGGCTGAGATTGAAGTCAGAAATCTTTCAAAAACATTTGATTTGAAGGGTGAGAAGGTACAGGCGCTGAAAGATATCAATCTGGATATTGAGCGCGGTGATATTTATGGTATTATCGGTATGTCTGGTGCCGGTAAGAGTACATTGGTACGATGTTTGAATTTCCTTGAGAAGCCGACAGAAGGCAAGGTTTTTGTGGACGGTAATGACCTGTCGAGAATGACTGAGAAGCAGATGCGCAGGCAGCGTCAGAGCATTGCAATGATTTTTCAGCATTTTAATCTGCTGATGCAGAAGAATGTGGTGGACAATATCTGTTTTCCGTTGATGATACAGGGTGTAAAGAAGGCGGATGCAAGGAAGCGGGCTCTTGAGCTGTTAAAGATTGTTGATCTGGAGGAAAAGGCGAATGCTTATCCATCCCAGCTGTCGGGTGGTCAGAAGCAGCGTGTGGCCATTGCCAGAGCGCTTGCTTCCAATCCGAAGATTCTGCTTTGTGATGAGGCTACCAGTGCTCTGGATCCTCAGACAACAGCTTCCATTCTGGCCCTTTTGAAGGATATTAACACACGATTCGGTATTACAATTGTTATTATCACCCATCAGATGGCTGTTATCCGTGAGATTTGTACCCATGTGGCGATTCTGAATCATGGTGTACTGGTGGAGGAAGGTCTGGTTGAAGATATTTTTAATCATCCGAAGTCCGAGGCTGCCAGAGAACTGATTCTCGGAGATATTTCAGAGGGACAGTGGAATGGAGAAATGCGTCAGAAGGATCGGGTGATGGAGGATAAATGTCTCAGAATCGTTTTTACGGAGAATTCGGCATTTGAACCTGTTATCGCCAATATGATCCTGAAATTCGGCGTGCCGGTGAATATCCTGAAAGCGAATACAAAGAATGTAGGCGGCATTGCAAAGGGTGAGATGATCCTTGGGCTGCCGGAGGGAAGAGAACTTCAGGAACAGATCAAGCAGTATATGCTGGATAAAGGACTGGAGATAGAGGAGGTGTCAGAGTATGTTTAGTCAGGAAATTATCAATATGCTGATCAGAGGTGTCGGTGAATCATTATATATGACCCTTGTTTCTACCTTTTTCGGCTATGTGCTGGGACTTCCGATGGGAATTTTGCTGACGATATCGGATAAAAACGGTATTAAGCCGAATGCGGTGCTTTACAGGATTCTGGATGTTATTGCCAACCTTTTCCGAAGCATTCCGTTTCTGATTCTTTTGGTGCTGCTGATTCCATTTACCAAACTCATTGTTGGAAAGAGCTACGGTTCAACGGCTATTATCGTGCCACTGGTTATAGCGGCTGCGCCATATATTGCCCGAATGGTAGAGTCTTCCCTTAACGAAGTGGATCCGGGTGTCATCGAGGCGGCAAGATCCATGGGAGCCAGCAATTTTACCATCGTTACAAAGGTCATGCTGGTGGAAGCCAGAACCTCTCTTATTGTGGGAATGACCATCACCCTTGGTACGATCCTGGGGTATTCGGCCATGGCCGGTACAGTAGGCGCCGGCGGTCTTGGTGATATTGCAATCCGTTATGGATATTACAGATATGAAAGCGGTATCATGATTGTCACGGTTGTACTGCTGGTGGTATTATTTCAGGTGTTCCAAACGATCGGCATGAAATTGTCCGCACGTTTAGATAAAAGAAAATAAACAAAAAGAAATGGAGGCAATTTATTATGAAGAAGAGAATTTTAGCAGGTGTACTTGCAGGTGTACTGGCATTGGGTGTTCTTACAGCCTGTGGTTCAAGTAATGCCAAGGAAACAACGGCCCCTGCAGAAACGGCGGGAGAAACAGCAGGTGAGACAGAGGCAGCAGCTACAGGAGAACTGGTGCCGATCAAGGTTGCAGCAAGTGCAACACCTCATGCAGAGATTCTGGAACAGGCGAAACCGCTCCTGGCAGAACAGGGCTATGATCTTCAGGTGACGGTATTCAACGATTATGTACAGCCGAATAATGTTGTGGAAGCCGGCGATTTTGATGCCAATTACTTCCAGCATATTCCGTACCTGAACAGTTTTAACGAAGAGCAGGGAACACATCTGGTAAATGCCGGTGGTATCCACTATGAGCCATTTGGTATCTATCCGGGTACAAAGACCAGCCTTGATGAACTGGCTGACGGTGATGTTATTGCAGTACCAAACGATACAACCAATGAGGCCAGAGCACTTCTGCTTCTTCAGGACAATGGTATCATTACCTTAAAGGATGGCGTTGGTCTGGAAGCAACAGTTACAGATATCGTTGACAATCCTAAGAATGTCAAGATCCAGGAGCTGGAAGCTGCGCAGGTATCCCGTGTAACAGGTGAAGTAGCATTCGTTGTATTAAACGGTAACTATGCTCTGGAAGCCGGTTATTCTGTAGCAAAAGATGCTGTAGCTTATGAGCAGTCTGATTCTGAGGCAGCCAAGACTTATGTGAATGTGATTGCTGTTAAGGAAGGTAATGAGAACAATGATGCCATCAGAGCACTGGTTGATGTTTTGAAATCTGATGCTATCAAAGAGTATATCAACAATACATATGATGGTGCAGTTATTCCATTTGAAGAATAAGGCATTCATGAAAATGATGCAGTGATGTAGAGCGCGGATACAGGAAGAACGTTCCTGCCCGCGCTTTATTAAATTTTTCAAAAGTCGGAAGGTTTTACCTATCTATGGAGAGCGGTATATGGTATAGTATAAGATGGTGTGTATGAACGATTGCTTTTTTGTAATGATGGTTCATACGCGTTGGACAACAGGAAGAATGGGAGGATGGAGCCATAAAATGGTGGAGAAAGTTACTTTTACAAAAGAAGAAATCGAATCCAGAGTCAAGGTGCCTGCCATTGTTGAGGTAGAATTAAAACATCTTGTAGAAGAGAGATTGAAGCAGAGCGGCTTGTATTACCGGATTTTTTCGCGGATCAAGACAGCGGAATCTCTGGCAAGAAAATACCAGGTCAAGTCTTATAATGAAGGGAAGAAGATTCAGGATTTGATCGGCCTTCGAATTGATGTTTATTTTGAAGATGATCTGCGTATTTGCAGGAAGATGCTGGAACAGATGTTTTCTCTGGTAGACTGGTCTGAATCAGAGAAGAATGAGGTTGAGTTTAAACCTGTGAAGATCAATGGTGTTTTCAGGCTGCCGGATTATCTGAAGAAGCAGGTATCAGAAGAGACGTGGGGAATGTGTATTGATGATACCTTCGAGATACAGCTGAAAACAGTCTTTTTTGAAGGATGGCATGAGATTGAGCATGATATGAAATATAAGGGCGGCGAATTGTGGAGCGGCAAGAACAGCTTTGCCAGATATTTTAACAGTATCCTTGCGACGCTCGAATTATGTGACAAGTCTCTGGTTACACTTTTTGAGAATCTGGGTCATGACCTTTATAAGGAAAGAAACTGGGCTGGTATGATGAAAGCCCATTATCGGCTGAAGATGGAAGAAAGGCCCATGTATCCGGAACTTGAGGAACTGCTGAATGAGGATCACTCTGAGAATAATCTGGGCAAGAGGCTTTTTAAAACAAGCCGCCAGGTGTTGGTGGATGAATTGCTGAAGCAGCCCAGGCGCGTACCGATCAATGTGAATACAATTGCTGCATTGGTGAATCAGGCAGTGATTCATGACGAAAGGCTTGAGAAAATATTTCACGACAGAGACGTTTTCGATGATGGCAATGAACAGATGGGTGAAGAGATGTCCTTTGGACGGTTGGAACCACTGCGCAAGGTGACGGTCTTCCATGCGCTTGTGAATCTGAGTACTTATAAATATACGAAGCATGCTGCCTGCGTGGAAGCAGCCAGATTGACTTATTCATGGATTTATGATAAATATGGCCGTCTTGATGGTGAATTGCCGGAAGAGCCGGAGATATTTGAAAAGAATATGCTGGGGTACCGGGTTTCAGTCATATATGAGCCATCTCGGGATCACTGGAAGATGGAGAGTATGCATATAGATATGGAGGCACCTGGTCAGGTATGGCTGATGGAGGCAGAATGTTATCCTTCAGATGATGGACGTCAGATGCTGGATGTGCGCAATTCTTACGCGGTTTCAGAAGAGCGGAGAGGCTATCTGAACCGATATTTCAGCTGTCCGAAGTTTTACTCCAATATTGCGGACAGAATTGGCCTGTTTGATGTGCGCTATCTCTCAACTTCAAGAAGAATCATCCGTGACTATCAGATTAAAAAGATTCAGGATCTGATTATGAGCAGACGGAGAACGATGCCGGTTTGTTTGATCATGTCGGAAGAGGGAGAGAACGGATGGCTGGATGAGACATGGCTGGAAAATTTCAGAGTCTATGATTTTACCCGTATGGCTGGAAGATATACACATATCTATACCTGTAGTCTGGATATCGGCCGTCAGCTTCTGGAACCTCTTGGTATGGAGGTATCAGCCCCGGCTGTTCATGTATTCGGGTCTGCTGTCGGTGAACCGACAAAAGACATCGTGGCAGCGAGGAACTCTTATGTGCAGAGTGATGTGGAGAATTGCAGTTATGGCCGTCAGCAGATGAAACATGAAGGAAGACGCTATGATATTGTTAAAGGCGGTCAGGCTTTCTATCATAAACTGCTGCAGGAAATGCGTTCGGAAATGATTGAAGAATAAATATTTGAAAAGCCCGATTAAGAAAGCTCAGCCCTTATGTATATTCATATTGAGAAGTACTTGAGGCTGAGCTTTAATTATTTCGGGCTTCTAATATTATTGCTTTTCTTCTGGAAGAAGAATGTTCAGTATGATGGCTACGATAGCTGTTGGCACGATACCGGATCCGCCGAAGATCAGGGATACGAAGTTTGGCAGGTAGCTCAGTACATCAGATGTGCTGCCAATACCATAGCCCACACCGAGGGCGATGGACACGATGGTGGTTGTTCGTGTGCTGACACCGTTTTTTGTAATCAGAGATATACCGCTGACAACGATGGATGCAAACATCATAACAGCAGCGCCGCCCAGAACGCTCTGTGGCATAATATTAACGATGGCTGCCAGCTTCGGACAGAGACCGCAGAGAATCAGGAAGATGGCGCCCATGCTCAGTGCAAAACGGTTGACAATTTTTGTCATGGATACGAGACCTACATTCTGGCTGAAGGAAGTGTTTGGGAGAACACCGAATGCAGCAGCGATGGAGGAACCGAGACCGTCACATACGATACCGCCGGATAATTCTGTATCTGTTGCTTCACGTCCAAGTCCGCCTTCCATAACACCGGATATGTCTCCTACAGTCTCAACAGCTGTAACGATGAACATAATGAGGATCGGCAGGATAGCCGTCATATCAAAGACCATTTTTACAGGCATGACCTTTGGTACGGCAAACCAGGAGGCGTCTGCAATCTTATTCCACTGAACAACCCAGGAATATGTATATTCTGCGCCATCGGCGTTGATACCTGTGGTTGGCAATACGAAGCCCATGATAGTTGCCGCAATATAGCCGACGATGATACCAATCAGAATACAGGAAGAGCTTGCCATGCCTTTGCAGAAATGCTTGGCAACAACAATGACGATCAGTACCAGAAATGCCAGAAACAGGTTTGGAATAGATCCAAAGTCAGCATTGGTATTGCCTCCGCCAAAATAGTTGATGCCGACGCTGATAAGTGAAAGACCGATGGCCATAACAACTGATCCTGTGACAACTGGCGGGAAGAATCTTCTCAGCGGTTTCAGACAGAAGCCGAGAACACCTTCAAAAAGACCGCCGATCAGCGAGGCACCCATAATGGCACCGTAGGCATAAACACCGCCTCCCAGACTTCCGGCCACACTCTTGAATACACCGATGAAACCGGAGCTGGTTCCCATGATAATCGGAACCTTACCGCCCATAGGTCCGATGGCATACAGCTGGATCAATGTGACGATACCTGCTACGATCATGGCATTCTGGAGCAGTGTGACGCGCAGTGCCATAAAGTCATCACCGACGATGCCGCATACACCCATGATGACGATCAGAGGTGTCAGATTACCTACAAACATGGCCATTACATGCTGAAGACCAAGAGGAATTGCCTGACTGAGAGGGATTCGGCCTTCGAAGACATATGGACTGGTGTAGGCTGGATTTTCTTTGTTCTTGTTCATACACTTCATCTCCTTTTATAAAAGTACGAAAGGATGCAAAAGTAACTGCTCTTTTGCATCCTTGCTTAATATAATAATAAATGATAGATATAAAAATGTCAAACATTTTTTGTATATAATACAAAAAAATTTAGGTTTATTATGCCTGTTTTGTAGTTGGCACATCATGCTAAAATAATGATTGCTTGACGGATTATGTGATCTGCCGTAAGATAATGATAGAAATAAGAACAGGATGGAGTGGTTCATATGATCCAGGATATAGCGCCGCATAAATTTAGTAATGCTTTTCATGTATCCGATATTCGTAAAGGGGATTATCTGCTTATTTACAGGAAGAGAGAGATTTTGATAAAACATAATGGGGGAGAGATTGTTTTTCCAAAGTATGAAGAAGTGGATCCGACTGTGTGCACGCATGTGATTTATCTTTTTTCTATAGATAATAGTCGGTTTTTCTGGACAGAAGAGATAGATGAAGCTTTACTCGGTACATACAATTTTGAGAATATTCAGAGTATGAGAAGTGCACTGCCAAAACACCTGGCTTTTGCCGGGGTGACCGGAATGCAGCTTTCTTCCTGGTATCAAAGTCGAAGGTTCTGCGGAAAGTGCGGCAATGAATTGGAATATTCGGGTAAAGAAAGAATGCTCTATTGTCCAGAGTGTGGGCAAATGGAATATCCGAAGATTTCTCCTGCGGTTATCATAGCTGTGACCCATGGCAATAAACTTCTTTTGTCAAAATATGCGGACAGAGAATATAAGAAATATGCCTTGTTGGCAGGATTTGCCGAAATTGGAGAGACGATAGAAGAAACTGTGAAGAGGGAGGTGATGGAGGAGGTTGGATTAAAGGTGAAAAACCTTCGTTATTATAAAAGCCAGCCATGGTCTTTTACAGACACATTGTTATTTGGCTTTTATGCAGAGTTGGATGGAGGAGAGGATATTACGCTTGACAGTCAGGAACTGGCCATGGCAGAGTGGTTTGAGAGAGAAGAACTTCCCGTCAGATATGAAGACTGCAGTCTGACCAATGAGATGATTATGGCTTTTAAAGAGGGCAGAATATAGAACATGACGATATCTGGAATACGATTTGCGATGAGCATGTTTTCCGGGTATCGTCATGTTCATATTATTTTGAAATTAATATTATTTCTTTAAATCTTTGTCTTTTGTAGATTGACGGGCAATTTTACCAATATTTGGAGAACTGGCTTTTTTAGACTTTGAAGAAGCTATCTTTGAATTCTTCTGGTTACCGGTTGATTTTTTTTGTTCGGCCTCCTTTTTGGATCGTCTGTTCTTATAATCCAGATAAATGCAATACCAGATGATGGCGGCACTGAATACGGACATATAGAACTGATAGGTACCCTGGGCATGACCGAAGTAAACCATAGCAAGGGAAGCCAGCGCGATAAGAATATAAGCAATGATAATCATGGTAATCAACCCCGTTTCAAAATAGTTTTTAAACATGAAGGGAGGAAATGAATATCATTCCCTCCCCTTTTTAATTATGATTTATACATATTTAAATCATTTAAATTACAGAACGGATACAGCTCCGGTAGCCATAACGATGTAGGAAACAACGATAACAACTACACAGAAGATGATACATGGAACGAAGTTTGTACGAATGATCTTACCTTCGTTACCCATTGTACCAGTTGTAGCACATGCGGATACTACGTTGTTTACACATACCATGTTACCGATAGCACCACCATTGTTCTGCAGAGCAACGATGATAACCTGTGGAAGGCCTACCAATGTAGCTGTCTCAAACTGAAGACCTGAGAACAATGTGTTGGAAACTGTATTGGAACCTGACATGAAGGAACCGAGTACACCGATCAGAGGAGCAATGATAATGTAGAAGCCTCTGAAGATGGAACCAAGACCATCAGCCATCATTGTCAACATGGAACCAAGACCCTTTTCTGCACCGTCGATCATATAGCTAACTGTGATGTCAGGGTTAGCGGAGTTACGGAAAATGTAAACCATAGCAACACCGAATAACAATGCGATAGCAGCACCCTTAACCTGATTGAAGGAATTCTTCCATGCAGTCTTAACTGCATCACCGTTCATACCATGCAGAGGAATAGTAATCAAAGCTACAATAATGAAGATGATACCAGGATTCCAGAGAACTGCCCAGCTCCAGAATGGACCATCAGGACCAGGAATAACAAGCTTGAAGGACTTCATGGCACCTGCCCAGCTGGTTGGATCCAATGTAGACCATACACGGGTTACAACCAGAACGATACCGATGATAAAGTAAGGAATCCAAGCCTTGACAAGCGGCATATCGGACTGCTTTGGCTCTGGAACTTCTGTAGTACTGAGCCAGCTCTTGTCCCAGTTTTCTTTCTTGTCGAAGGTCCATACATTCTTCGGCATCAGGAAACCACTCTTGGATGTGAACAGAACCACGAACAATGTGATAACCGCTGCAACCAGAGATACAAGCTCAGGACCGATGAATTTAGCGATCAGCAGGTAGATAACATCGAATACTACACATACAAATACGATAAATGGAAGAATCTCGAATGCTTTGCCGATCTTCTTGTGCTCAGCATCTTTACCAAACATGGTAACCAGAACGATGATACCGATGGTAACGATGAAGAATGCACCAACAGCCATGTTCAGAGCGGAGAAGAATGTCAGGTCTGACTTGAAAACTTCTGCGTCTGCGCCAAGGGCTGTAACAGATTCACCAACAACTGCGAATGCGGAGTTAGTCGGTGTACCAACGGCACCATAACATACAGGTACGGAGTTGTAGATCAGAGCAACTGCGGCAGCTGCAAGAGGCGGGAAGCCTACACTGATCATCAGAGGAGCTGCAAGAGCAGCAGGTGTACCGAAACCAGCAGCACCTTCGATGAATGCGCCGAAGATGAAACCGATGATGATGGCCTGAACACGGGCATCAGGGGAGATACCTGTAAACATACCATTGATGGCGGCCATGGCACCTGAACTTGACAATGTGTTCATGATCAGGATAGCGCCGAAGATGATAA
The DNA here is from genome assembly GCA_016297495.1 of Coprococcus sp. Taxonomy (GTDB): domain Bacteria; phylum Bacillota; class Clostridia; order Lachnospirales; family Lachnospiraceae; genus Coprococcus_A. The sequence goes on along the minus strand of JAEDGN010000056.1, from coordinate 666 downwards.
CCAGAACGGCGAATGCCTCCAGGAAACCGATAGCTGTCTGTTTAACAGCAGCCATAACCGGCATCTTCCATACAGCAACACCGATGATGAAGGCCAGAACCCAGGCTAACGGCAGTGCCCTCTTAGCAGGCCAGTTGAATGCAACCATCAATACAACTGTAAGAATGATAGGAATGAAAGCAATTATCGCATACATAACGTATACCTCCTTAAAAAATTTTATTTACAGTATCATTGAATTTCAGACACACTGTCTGTCAGGACTGGGCATCCTGACAGCAGAGTGATTATCGTTTGTGTAACTTTGCCGGGTTCAACAAAACTATATGATATCCAATGATAGAGAAATCGTAATTAAATTCAATGATTATTCTGCTACAACGACTGAAACACCATTAGGGATACATGTCAGTGTTGCATCAGGTCCTTTAAGTTCACGTGCTCTTGCATAAGCTTCGTCCAGAGTCTCGAAATATTCAACCTTGAGATCTCTGATCAGCTGTTCCTGAGCCTTGTCAGCTACAAAGAGAACTTTGTACTTGCGGACGATACGGCACCAGATCTGTGCACACCACTGATCCGGAAGGGTCTCTACCTGAGGTGTATGTAAGCACTGCTGGAAGAATTCGTCTGCAGTTGCTGCATCAGCGATGGAGTGGTAATAGG
>JAEDGN010000144.1 GCA_016297495.1 Coprococcus sp. | reverse complement strand
TATTCTTCTCCGTGCTTAATGCACGCTTCCTGTATCTCTTCTGACAAATATGTATTTTCTGCCGCTTTCACCTGAATAACAGGAATAAATAACATGATTGCAATCAATATCAATATTCTGCTCTTTATCGGTACGCTATATGGCTTTCGCTTAAAGTTCGTCATATCTGCCTTTTCGCGCTCCATGCTGTCATATTCAGCCATCTTGGCAACCTTTTTCATGTGTTCCTTTGACGCTGAACTCTGCTCTGTGTAATCTCTGTATCTTTTCATGATTCCTCCTTCTCGAAATAAAATCTCACTGGCTCATTTATTCCCGTGTACCTGAAAATGATAAGAGAAATAGTTTTTCTGAAATATTCAATGTCAGAAGTTCCTTTTATTCTTCTGCACGTACGGCACGCAGGAAGCATATTTTCTTTCGTGTCCTCACCATTTATGGCTAAAGGAATTTTGTGGTCTATTTGCATACCTCTGAACGTTATATGAGTGCCACAGTAAGCACACCGACCACCGTACATCTTGTAGAAATAGTTTCTTTCCTTTGCGGGTAATCTCCGCCGCTTGATCTGTTCCATCAAACCACCCTCCCAATAAATGCCATGTATCCATCCGTGAATACAAGATAATCAAATCCTTTGATGTTCCTGTATCCGGATATCTCCATTGGCTCTTCGTCCGCATAGTCACAATCGAGACGGACTTTTGAACCTATCGGATAGTCTGTTATGTTCATTCGCTTCATGATACCTCCTATGCAAACTTAAGCTGTCCGGTCTGTTCTACATTGATCCGGCAATTCGGTGTCCTATCTCCAACACGTAAATATGGACAATTCGCAGATACCAGTGCTTGAGCCATGACAGGAACAACGCTGTTTCCGATTCTCGCAACTCGTTCCTTAACTGGATAAATCTTTCCGTACAAATCATGAGTGATTATGTAGTCTTCTGGAAATCCCTGCATCAACTTCAATTCTTCTGCATTAAGCATCCTTAGGAAAATGTCTGAAATGATATATTTCTCACCGTCAATATCAATCAGTACATTAACAAGGCCGAATCTATCCTTTGTTGTTATAGTACCAAGAGGTGAATCTAAAGTCTGACCGCATCCGTTTCCGTAATACTTAATCAAGAATGCAGATATCAAACCGAAGTGACCTGGAGAAGTTGTGATTGTGTGCAACGGTTCATCGCATCCATGCCCGATTCCTGTCTTATAAAACTTCGTGATAAATGCAGTTACAAGACCGTACCTGTTACTTGTGTCAATAGTCTTAATCGGTTCTGTGAGAAGTTGTCCTCTGGAATCTCCCGCCTTTGTCTCTCCGTGGTACTGGATGATAAAAGCAAGTGCCCTTTCATCTTTCACAATGTACGGATGCGGATTTTCTATTATGTACTTTCTGATTCCGTTTGCAATCCTTGCCTGTGTAGCTTCTGCCAGTGGTTTTTCCCTGTAAAAGATTGACTTACCTAAATCAGACCAGTCAATATAATCTCCGCACTCCTTCCACTTAGGAAGAAACATTCCATCTTTACTGTGAGTAGGCTCCGGCCATACAATCTGCTTTCCATCTCTGCGGAATATTGCATACCAACGTTTCCGTGTTGTAGGTGCTCCGTAATCAGCTGCAACAAGTTCCCTACTGTCAAATTCATATCCGATAGAATTCATAGAAGAAATAAATTTCTGATAGTCTTCTCCCTTTCTATCAGGTATCGGGTGCCCGTTGTCATCCAACGGACCCCACTGCTGTATTTCCTCAACATTTTCCATGATGATTACATCTGGAAGAATAGATTTTGCGTGCTTATACACCGCCCACGGAAGAATCCGCAAACCTTTCTCTCTCGGCTGTCCGCCTTTTGCCTTGCTGTGGCTTGTACAATCAGGTGATGCCCACATGAGAGCAACGTGTCTTCCGGCAACATATTTCTGCAAATCAACCTTGAATATATCTTCTGTCAGATGCAATGTCTCCGGATGGTTCGCTTTATGCATCCGGATAGCCTGCGGATCATGATTGATTGCAATGTCTACCGGACGACCAAGCGCCATTTCGATTCCTACACTTGCACCTCCACCACCTGCGAAACAATCAATGATTAAATCTTTCATGGCAGCACCTCCGGAAAATCTGTAATATCCATCTGGCCTTCCAATTCTTCTGCATCTCTTTCATCATCTTCACATGCTGCTACCATTTCAGCATCCATATCTTTTGCTTCTCCAACATCTATACAGAACAGTGGATTCGGTGCATCAATTACTCCAAATACGTTTACACACTCATATAGTTTTCGCTCTCTTGGATTAGCCAGTAAATAACTTACATCTGCATCATCCGGAAACGTACTTAAATAATCTTGTAATTCACTATTTTTCATTTTCATTTCAGGAACCCGATATATCGTTACCCCGGCCGGAGGTTCGTCCCTTTCTTTATTTTTCTGCTAAATAGCACATTATACTGCAGTCTGGAAATATCTCCATATTCATATTCCCTCTGTTCGGATCCAGTTCGTCCAAATAGATAGGATTACCTTCACCGTCTTTCAATATCGAATGTCCTACTGTCCTTTCTAACTTTGCGCGGCTATCAAAAACTTCCGGGAAATCTTTCCGTATATGGTTCCAATATCCCATACCACCTTTTACGCATCCGATACAGTTATTGTTCGGATAACCCATGTCATACATTTTTGGTCGCGTAAAATCAAAAGTCCGTTCAAACAATCCGTGTACATCTTCTTTGGATAAATACTTTTCAATGA
>JAEDGN010000143.1 GCA_016297495.1 Coprococcus sp. | reverse complement strand
AGGGATAACCCGTGCCGTTCCACTTTTCGTGATGATAGTGAGCCACATTCACAGCGATATTCTTAAATTGAAGATCATCGGAATTTCGCAGAATACGAGCTACGATTCCCGCCCCCTTCTGTGCGTGCAGCTTCATGATCTCATACTCGTCCGAAACAAATTTACCCGGTTTATTAAGAATACTGTCAGGAATAGCAATTTTTCCGAAGTCATGAAGAGGCGCGGCTTTGATAATCCTATCCGCAGTTTCCGGGATCAACGCAGGGGAATAGTCAATGGCCAGCAGATGCTCTACAAACACACGCACCACATCGCTGGTACGGCGGATGTGTCCTCCGGTATTGTTGTCACGATTTTCAACGATACTTGCCATACTGACGATGATGTCATTCTGCACTTCCAACAGCCGGGCTGTTTTCTCCTTCACCTGCGCGCCCAGTTCTTCATTATATCGCTCCACCAATCTAAGATACTGCTGTTGTGGGGTGTCATCACGAATACGGATACAATGCAGTATCTTTCTGTGCATTTCAGAAACGGAATGACAAACTTCCAGAATTTTCCCCTCACGTTCAAAGTAGACAACATCCTGGGAATCCCCTGTCAGAACCCATTTTTTGAGCTGAAGCAGGAAATCTGAAGAAAAATCCTGAATTATGCAATCGATCTTCAGTTTGTTCAGCTCGGGAAACCAGTATCTGGCCTGCTCATCAGAGCCGGATAACCGGAATTTGTCATCACAGATAATAAAGCCATATTCTCTGCTTTCCTCAATGGCTTCTCTGGAAATACCTGCAACATCATAAGTAGCTACACGGTTCAGCAACAAAAGAATTCCGCCGGCACAAGCAGTATACGCAATTGGCAAAAGCTCTACCTTCAGGCCCACAAGTCTCTCTCCCGCAAATGTGGCACTGCACAGAATCAACAGACACAAAGAACCCACGCTGACAAAATGAGATACATGCTTCTTTTGGCGCAGCGCATTAACAACAATGCCCAGTCCGTAACACAGCGTTATCACTATATATATCGGTGACATCAAATGAAGCGGTCCGTATTCCCTCTTCAGGAAGGTGTAGCCGTCACGAATCACCATCTCCACACTGCGGTAGTACCAGTCCACGCGTCCAGCGGAGGAAGCTCCCAGAAATATGATAAAGCAAATGCAAATGCAAAGCACCCTGACAGCTGCCGGAATACGAGTTTTGCACAAATCTGCAATGGCCTGGATTGTAAACAGCAGCAAAAAAGGATATGCCAGACAGTACACCTGATTTCCCAGCAAAACCGCCTCCTCCGTCTTGGCCCCGGCTATTTGCAGATACCCCAGATTTACAATGACAACAGCAACCGTCATAAGAATATAATACACGGAAATATGCTTTTGAAATCTGTTTAGCAAAAAAAATACATAGCCTATGGAAATCATTAGCATTACAAAATATATTGCCTGCATCACGTTTTTCCCTCTTCTCTCTTTAGATTATCAGAGGTGGAACCCCTGTCACCACTACCGATAAAAGTGTCTTTCTTAATTCCCGGGTTATATTTCATAATCAGGAATTCAAGGTTCTCCTTCAACACATCTATCTGGGATTCCAGATAAAACTTGTTCTCAAACAATGCATAATGCACACACGCACGGATCAGAATAAAAATCAATCCTGTCAGTTTTTGATAGGGAATCCCAAGCTTGCATTCCAAGCTTTTTGCGTATTCGGTATAACGCTGATCTACTCCTTCAAAGAATTTCTGACCGTATTCTCTGTATTTCGGGTGAGTATACACCTGATACATCAGCCTGTACTTCTTTCCATGCTTTTCTGCTGTCCAGTATGGTATCTCGTCAATAAATCTCCATAAATCTTCAACATCGGTTGGTGCTTTCGCCATAAAATCCTGCTCTACCTTACTCATACAGTATTCGGTGGATTGAATAATAAGATCATCTAAATCCTTGAAATATGTATAAATCATAGATGTGTTATATCCGCAATACTTAGCTACCCCTCGAATACCGGTGCCATGAAGTCCCAGTTCAGAAAAACCGTTATAGCATTTTTCCATGAGCTCGACCTTTTTAGCATTCCATTGTTCCTCTGTATAATTCGCCACCAAATCGCCCCATTCATTTAAATCGATCGTTCTGAATAAAATATACTATATTAATATTAAAAAATCAATAGACTTTAACTCTCGCGGCTTCCACTATAGACCCACATATCCTTCATCTGTGACACCAGCCGTTCCACATCCCAGGTCTGTCTGCTGCGCTTTTTGCTGTTGGGATCGTTGACCACAATTTTTCCGCTTCCGGTAACTCTCGTAAGTACGATGAAGTGTCCCTGCGTTGTGAAGTCTCCGGGACCCATGCAGGCTATGATCACTTTTCCTTTGGCGAGTTCTTCTGTGATCATATCCTCATCCGGGTTTGCTTCCATCACCTGCAGCCCCAGCTGTCCTGCACCTTCACTCATCAGGCTCCAGGCTGTACCTGAGCCGGGTACATAGTAGCCATGTTCATTTGACCACTGGGCGACTTTCCATGGATTCCATTCTGTATCCCCTTTAAGACCGCAATATACCATAGACAGGCAGGTAGGACCGCAGCCGTTAAGCGCCATATAATTTCCGCCATAATCTCTATATCCCCAGCGTTTGTCCCACTGAATAAACAGGGGAATCTTCCCCTCTTTTACTTCATCGCTGATATTGATTTCCATATCTTTATTTGCGTATTTTTTGTAATCCTTTGCAAAATCAAAGGCTTCCGGCTGCCGCTCGGCCAGCT
>JAEDGN010000055.1 GCA_016297495.1 Coprococcus sp. | reverse complement strand
TATATAATGTGAACACATTTCTGACAGACAATTCCATCGCAGATGTTCTTGCCCCGTCAGAACCATAAAAATACGGCAAAGTACACTTCCGGCTTTTTGCTATGTACTTTGCCGTATTCTTTTTATTTACACATTCTTTTAATGCCGTTCTGCTGTCATCGTAATGGCACTGTCCATATTGCTGCTGGATGCCAGCAGCATAATCGGCAGACTATCCTGATATTTCCCCTTATTGCTGCAATGCCAGCTCTCAATTGCTTCCCCCTCTTTTGAAATACAATCCAGAAGCTCTGTCGGAATGATCCATCCGTCATCCTCTTCCGTCATCATCGTCACTGCCGCCGACAGAAAATATCTGATGACACTGCGTCCATGATTATTGTCTTTAAAATCCGTATCCAACTTCATGAGATATTTTTTGAATGCATCTTCCTCAAAAATTGCCAGGCTGCTGCCATACCATTTTGTTACAATATAATTTTTACTCTTCTCCAGCTTTAAGTCCGTGTATCCATTCTCCCCGAATATAATCCGCTCTCTCATACTTTTTTCCTCCCTGTTGCGGTTCCTCGCAGGATATCTCCCTTCAGATTCCGACGTATGCCGTATTAATAACGATTATGTACAACCTCGAGGGCTGCAGTTACATCCCTCATCTTAACTGGTGTGCCATCATCAAGAATAGCTGTTCCTGTCAAATGCCCAAATACCTGGTGCTGCTCTGTAACGATCACCCGTAAATCGGTTTTAGCCTTTCTGTCCAATATTGGTTCGAAAACCCCTTCGAACCGTCCGTCACTTGAAGAAATCGTCCACGGTTCCGTGAAAAGACTGACCCCCTTCTCATCCTCCGGAATCATAAACGTTACTTCATCCAGTTTATGAGCATGCCCATCATAAAAGATCACATTCTCAGAAGCGCTGCTTCTGTCACTGAATCCGTATCCCAGATTAAATCCGAATGGCTTTCCGTCAATCCAGGTACTGCAGGTTCCCCAGCGCCAGATATTGTCGTAGGTCCACACCCCCCGGCCCCAGTCCAGCACAGCCATATCTCTCCGTCCATCAAAAAGATAATCCCTGCCGTCAAAACTGACCTTTCCCTTGACAGGCATACAATTTATCTTCTGGTTATAATAAAACGCGGTTGGCTTCTCCTTCCACGGAGTTGCAATACAAATACTGTCCATGTCAGGCTGTTTCATCAGTAAATCGGCCGTCAGCGTCTTCCCGTCCCTGAAATCATGAAAAACACATTGGATCCGACGACGTCCCGGCCATGTCCTGTATCGCAGATGAATTCTTCCATTCTTAAAATCGGCATCTCCCTCTGATGATGCACTGCCCAAATGCATTCTGCCCATTGGCATTGGGGTCAGTATCGTCTCGGTATGTTCATTTTTTTCTGCCAGATTAATTAATGATACACTGATCAGTCCCAGATATCCCAGATCAGACAAGGTAAAAGCCACCGCATAATGCTCACTCATCGCCAGATAATAATCCCATTCTTTAATACGAAGAGCAGGAGCTGCAATCCGTTGACGTTCATACTGCCAGACCGGCTGCCTTGCCCACCCGGGTTCACATATCAGACCATGATCATCTAACAGGCTTTGAACCCTGGTAACCTCATGCTGCATAGAAATTCCTCCCCATATTAGTAGTATAACAAATTTTTCAAAAAAAAATAGTATTTCATACATATTTCATTATTTTTTACACAAACTGATACCGTCGGCCGTCATTATCACGGTACGCATCTATCATTACTATGGAAGGAGATTATCCAAATGGAAGCAAATAATTCTATCGGATGCAGTGTTCACGACTGCAAACATCATGCAGGAGAGGTCGAATATTGTACTTTGAATTCCATTCGTGTCGGCAAATGCGAATGTTCTCCTAAGACCAAGGAAGGTACTGACTGCGAATCCTTTGACGCTAAATAAACCAACTTCCCACAGAGGCTGCTTCTATCCTGCATAGGAGCAGCCCTGTTCCTACTGATCCAACCCAAAATAGCTGAGAAGTCCTTCATAAATCCCTCTGGCAAATTCCGGCTGCATTGTCTCCAGTTTTTCCGCATCCGCCTCATTCGTCAGATAGGCCAGTTCCACCAGCACTGCCGGCATATTCGTCCTTCGCAGTACATACAGAGAGGAATTAACCCTCACACCATTATCCTTTGTACCCACAATATTAACAATGGCATCCAATATATGCTGTGCCAGATAATAAGATTGTGTATACATTCTGTAAACATAGACCTCCGTTCCATTGATGGCCGGATTCTCATTGGCATTGGCATGAATGCTGATGAAATAATCCGCCGGCCAGGCATTGGCTGCCCGGACACGAGCTGTCAGGCTGGTAGCATTACTGGTTCCCAGCTGTTCCTCCGGCGTATTTCTTGACAACTTCACTTCAAACCGGCTGTCCGCCCGCAGCAGATCTGCCAGCAGCACACCTACTTCATAAGTAATATCCTGCTCTTTCAATCCGAACCCCTCTGCTCCTGTGTTCGGTCCTGTTGGATTATGTCCCTGATCAATAAATATACGAATCGCCATATTGATAGCTCCTATTCCAAATTCATATACCAACATATGCAAGATAGCTCTTTGATGTGCATTGACATGCCGTTTTCAGGGTGTTACTCTAATATGAGGATATTTGAAAGAGGTCGATTACATGGATAATTTTATTTTCAGTCTGAATACAACACTTCCGGTTTTCCTTGTCATTGTACTGGGCTGGTTTCTCATGCAGAAAAAAATGTTTAATGACAATTTTGTCAATATCATCAATAAATATGTATTTAAAGCAGCTCTTCCGGTACTGCTTTTTAAAGACATTGCCACCACTCCCATCCGCGATGTGTTTAATCCGAAATTCGTCATTTTCTGCATGGTTGGAACAACCGTCATGTTCATGGGTATCTGGGCGCTGACTGCAATCTTTATGAAAGACCGGACCATGGTCGGTGCATTTACCCAGGCTGCCGCAAGAGGCAGCGCGGCTGTCCTTGGCATTGCTTTCGTACAGAATATCTATGGAGATTCCGGTATGACGCCGCTGATGATCGTAGCAGCCGTCCCCCTTTATAATATCTACTCTGTTATCATTCTGACAGTCTGCGCCAATGACCAGGTACATACCAATGCCGTTGATACGATTAAAAGAGCTTTTATCAATATTCTGACCAACCCGATTATTCTCGGCATTGCTGCAGGAGTTCCTTTTTCCCTGCTGAATATTGAACTGCCGCCAATTGTCCTGAAAACAGTCACCAGCATTTCCCAGACAGCCACCCCAATGGCGCTTCTGGCCGTCGGCGCCGGTTTTGAAGGCCGCAAAGCCATCAAAAAAATTAAACCAACGCTCATTGCCACATTTATCAAGCTGGTGGCATTGCCTGCCATCTTCTTCCCCTTTGCCATCGCCATGGGCTTCCGTGAAAGCGCGCTGGTGGCCATCCTTGTCATGGTAGGCTCACCTACAACTGTCACCTGTTATATTATGGCAAAAAATATGGGCAACGATGAAGTGCTCTCTTCAAGCATCGTCGTCACCGCCACCCTTTTGTCATCGATTACACTTACCTTCTGGATATTCCTGCTTAAGAGCATGAATCTGATATAATATATCCTGCATATAACAAAAAACGGCGGTATCCTTATCATCGGATACCGCTTGTTGTTATTTATCTGTAATTAAACAAAAACATGGCAATGGCCGCAACAATACCCACAATTGCCGCAAACAGATTATGGAGCCGTCTCTCCGGCTCAGCTTTCATATAAAATTCTGTACCACCAGAGTGTCCGTCAACACTATATAACCAACAACCAGAAATATCACAGCTACAATAATAATCACTATTCCAATAATTGTTTCTCTTCCCCGCTTCATCAAAAAATCTCCCTTCACATTCATTCGTACATTACAATCTCATCATACACCCATCTCACAAAAAATACCAGTATAATCAAATCACCATCATGCCACAATACCCTTGTAAACAATAAATATTTATTGCAGGAGGTTAATAATGGAAGATTTATCAGTTTTAGATTTACAGAATCTCCGCCACCTGATCGGCGGTTACGAGACATCTCACAAAAAAATGATGGATTATGCATCCGGTGCTTCCGACCCGCAGATTCAGCAGTTTTTCCAGAAATCTGCCCAGACTGCCATGCAGAACAAGCAGCAGCTGATGCAGTTTTTACAGTAAGGGGGTATTCAAATGATCGACGAAAAGACAATGGTAGCAGATACGCTTGCCGGTATCAACGGTGAACTGACCCGCTTTGGTGAAATGATTCCTCAGACGGAAAACAAACAATTAAAGCAGACATTAAAGCAGCTGCGTAATTCCTGTGAAACCTCCCAGGAGGAGATTTATCAGCTGGCCAGACAGCATCAGTATTACGTGCCGGCGGAAAAGGCTACCAGCCAGGAAATCCAGCATGTAAAAAATATACTGAGCCAGGGTTAAAAAATGTGCGGCCTCTATGCGGGCCGCACTTCTACTGTATTATCATTAAGGGTCGTTGCTTCTCCCATATCCGACAGACGTTCATGATTGAGAGCATTGATGGTATAGCCGTTCCCCGACTGACTCCTCGTATAGACACCTTCCGAGACGACCGTTCCTCTGGCAATCCGATCTGTAACATGGGCTTTGAATACTACCTGTGCAAGATCATTATAAGCGATGATGTCCTGCCCGTTCACAATGCCTCTTACTGCCGCGTCTTCCCCATGCATCCAAAGTGTCATGGCTCCCCTTGAATCCACCAGATCTTTTCTCTCATTAAATGTGGAATTCAGACTGTAAATGCCCGGTGCGGCCACCAGCTTCAGTGGATAGTTCCCACCGTAATTCCTCCTGTAGGCCGGCACCGGTTCTTTTAAATCTTCATTGACAATACGGATCTTCCCTGTTTTTGTCCGAATATCCAGATGATCTGATAAAGGCATGGCAATGGTGCCCCCCTGTCTGAGCAGCTGCCTGTCTTCTTCCGGACAATTTCCTGCCGCCTCCGTCGGATGATCCAGCATATACAGAACCATCTCTTCTTCTGTCCGTTGGAAATAAGGTTCTTCATATCCCATATACTGTGCCAGCAGACGAAACGTATTCCAATTGCTCTTACACTCTCCCGGCGCCTCCACTACCTTCCAGGCTGTTCCTAGGGTACAGTATCCATAGGCGCGGTAAATATCTGACTGCTCCGCTGAAAAGGCTGCAGGCAGAATAATATCCGCATAGCGGGCCGTATCTGTCATAAACCGCTCATGGACCACTGTAAACAGATCTTCCCGTTCCAGCCCCTCCACAAGCTTTTTCTGATTGCTGACCGTATTGACCGGATTGGCAGCATAAACATAGAGACTTCGCACCGCCTCATCCCCCGTAAGATGCAGAGCCCCCGCCAGCTGATTAATATTAATTCGTCTGGCCGCCTGTTTTCTAAAATCCGGCCGTGTAATCAGTGTCCCATCAACATATGCCGTATTGATCGGTGTACATCCGCATAATCCACCACCCGGCCGCTGCCACGCACCTGTTAAGACGGACAAAACAGTAATCAGCCTCACTGTCATGGCCCCGTTGCCGTGTCGGGAATTACCGCTGCCAAGAATAATGGCCGGTGCTTTCGCCGCGCCATATTCCCGGGCAAGCTGCCGGACAACTGCCGCAGAAATTCCGGTCTCTGATTCCGCCCATTCCGGTGTATACTTCGGCAGTTCTTTTTTAAGCAGCTCATAGCCTTCTGCATACTGCTCCAGAAACAATTCATCCGCCATGCCCTCTTTATCCAGTACATGCATCATAGCCAGCGCCAATGCGCCATCCGTACCAGGATTTATCAGGATCACCTGATCACAGTATTTTGCTGTGGGATTGGCATAGGTATCGATCAGCACCTTTTTCTTATGCCTGTTTTCAGGTTTCATCAGATCCGCCAGTGTCTGAAGCCTGGTCGCCGCCAGATTGCTGCCCCAGACAATATAATAATCACTATCCTTTAACTCCCGAGGATCAAGACAGCCTGTTTTTCCCATAACCGACTCATAGCCGGCACCCTTGGCCGACGAGCACAAAGTTTTTACCAGAACCGAGGCGCCCATGCGATTAAAAAAGGCATCCCCGCAATTGCGCTGAATATCGCTCATCACACCGGAATACATACACGGCAGAATCGACTCCGGCCCGTACTGCGCAATAAGCACTTTCCACCGATCCGTGATCTCAGTCAACGCCTCATCCCAGCTGACCGCCTCGAACTTCCCCTCTCCCTTTTTGCCTGTTCGCCTGAGAGGCGTCAGAATCCGCTCCTCTGAATAAATATTCTTCTCATACTGCTGCATTTTCCGACAAATACCATTGATCGATACCGGATGGTCCGGATCATTCTTCACCCTCACGATTCTGCCATCCCGAATCTCAGCCAGCAGCCCGCAGGATGACGGGCAATCAAAGGGACATATCATTTTTTTAACCGAAACTTCTCCCACCTGTGAACACTTCCTTTTCGCCTTATTTTTTGTAACGCCTCTTTCCTGTAAACTCGATGGCCGTGATCTTCATGACCTCCACCGCCAGCGTATGCTTTGGTTCCATGACAAAATCCTGTCCTGTCTGATGCTTCATCAAAAGCTCCAGCGCTCTGATCTTTTCATCCACATCCGTTACAAACTCACAATGTCCGTACCCCATCACACTGGCATAACGGAAATTATAGGCGCAGGCATAGGATGCGGGAACGATCTCATGATCATAATCCATCTCAAACCCGACTCTGTCATTCTTCTTAAGAAGTTCAAGCTTCTTGCCATCCTTGGCGCTGTGAAGATAAATCACCAGCTTCCCGTCCTCATAGACATAACCAAAATTCATTCCCAGTACATACGGCCATTCCCCATCCATCATGGCAATATGGCATACCTTGCAGTGATCCACAATATCCAGTATAGCACTCAGTTCTGTTACTTCTCTGTCTTTCCTTCTCATTTTTAATCCTCCCCTAAAAAAACTATTAATTTTTAATATGATTGAACGATTTATCATAATATTATCTCTATTGTCAAAAAAAATAAAGACTTTATGTCTATTCTATAGTATAATAAAGAAAATTAATTATCAATAATTATCGACAACATATGGATAATATATGGGAGGTATATATGTTAAGAGAATTAGTAGATGATCTTTACCTGAATCAGAATTATAACTGCGGCGAATGTATTCTTCGCGCAGCCAATCAGGCATATGGTTTTGGTCTCGATGAAAAAGGGCTGAAGCTGGCTTCCGGTTTCGGCGCCGGCATGGGCTGCGGCAACACCTGCGGTGCCCTGTCTGCAGCCATCTCCGCCCTGAGTATGCTCTACTGTAGTGATAAGGCCCACGAGACAGACGGTTTCAAAGAGCTCTGTGCCGAATTTGTTGCCGAATTTAAAAAAGCACTGGGCAGCGACAACTGCGAAGACCTGAAAAAACTTTACAGATATCCTGACGGCGATGACCGCCGCTGCCTGATCACCATCGAAAAAGCTGCCGACGTACTGGAACAGTTCATCAGCAGAACAAATGGAGAAGCTGCAGCCGAAGAGGTGACCGTAAAGCCGGAAGATATCAAGCGTGTGAAGGGCATGGGCTTCCTTCACAATAAAGGCACCAATAAGTTCAACGGACGTGTAATCACCGTCAATGGTAAGATCACCGCTGCTCAGGCAAAATGCATTGCTGAAGCCGCAGATCTTTACGGCAATGGCGAGATTGCACTGACCACCCGTCTGACAGAAGAGGTGATCGGCATCCCTTACGACAAGATTCCTGATTTCCAGGCATACATTGCCAAAGCCGGCCTTGAAACTGGCGGTACAGGCTCCAAGGTCCGTCCTGTCGTTTCCTGCAAGGGTACTACCTGTCAGTATGGTCTTATCGATACATATGCTTTGTCAGAGAAGCTGCATTATCTTTTCTACAAGGGCTACCGCGGCCTGAATCTGCCGCATAAATTCAAGATTGCTGTAGGCGGATGTCCGAATAACTGTGTCAAACCGGATCTGAACGACCTTGGCATCATCGGCCAGCGGGTACCTACCCTTGACACTGAGCTTTGCAAGGGCTGCAAAAAATGTCAGATCGAAGCTGCCTGTCCGGTTAAAGCAGCCACTGTTTCCAGTGACAAGCTCTACATTGATCCGGTCAAATGTAATCACTGCGGACGCTGCGTACAAAAATGTCCGTTCCACGCTGTTGATGACAGCACCTACGGCTATGCGGTCGTTATCGGCGGACGCTGGGGCAAACGATATGCTCATGGTCAGCGCCTGACAAAGATTTTCACCTCCGAAGAAGAAGTGATCTCAGTAGTTGAGAAAGCCATCCTCTTCTTTGCAGAACAGGGCATCAGCGGCGAACGTTTCTCTGATACGATTGCCCGTATCGGCTTTGAGAAAGTGAATGCAGAACTCTTAAGCGACGACATCCTGACCCGCAAGGAAGCCATTGTCGGCAAAGCCCTCACGGCTAAAGGCGGCGCTACCTGCTAAGATAAATCCATGCATATGAAAGCTTTGATTCCGAAGTATGCCGTTCTCCCACTGGCACTGGCATTTGCCGTCAACTGCACGGCATACTTCGGAGCAAGACTGTTTCTTGGCAATACCGCTTATCACCATATGACACTGCCCATTGATTCTATCATTCCCTTTGTACCGGCTTTTATTGTCGTCTATCTGCTGGCCTATGTACAGTGGGCCGTGGGCTATATTTTGATCTGCCGTGACAGCCGGCAGGTATGCTATTACGTCATGGGGGCAGAGATTGCCGCAAAATGTATCTGTTTTCTTTGCTTTGTCTTTTATCCGACCACTATGGTGAGGGCCGATATTACCGGCAGCAGCCTGTTTGAAACAGCTGTCAGTTACTTATATAGAATAGATGCACCCAATAATCTGTTTCCATCCATACACTGCCTGGAAAGCTATTTCTGCATGCGCGGTGCATTTATATCCAGAAAACTTTCAGGCGGGTATCGGATGATCATGATCCTTGCGACGATTCTGGTCTTTGCATCCACAGTGCTGCTCAAACAGCATGTCGTCGCTGATATGGCCGGTGCCATTATCACGGCAGAATTTGCCCTGTGGTTCGCCCGGAAAACACATATCGGTGAATGGTTTGCCAAAATTAATTTTTTAGAACGGAGACCACCCCAATGAATAAAAATAAATTAGGCTGGTCTTTATTTTTTGTCGTCCTTGCAGCTCTGAGTATCTGGGCGGTCTGCGCACAAAGTGCCGATTTTTCTCCGGCAGCTTTTATAGAAAGTATCCGGCAGGCTTCCCTTCCGTGGCTGCTATTTGCTGTACTTTGTATGACAGGATTCATCCTGTTCGAAGGCCTGGCTGTACTCAGCATCAGCCGCTGTCTTGGCTATCCGGCCAAAGTTCACCGCGGTATTTTATATTCCGCGGCGGATATTTATTTTTCGGCTATTACACCTTCAGCCAGCGGCGGACAGCCGGCATGTGCCTTCTTTATGATCAAAGACGGTATTCCGGGAGCTGTCACCACTGTGACGCTCCTGATTAACTTAATATTGTATATAACGGCTACATTTATCACAGGAATTGCGGGTGTCGCCATCAATCCAACACTCATCTCCGGATTCGGAGTGGTTTCCAGGATCCTGATCATTATTGGATGCATCGTACAATTTCTGTTAATTACAGCCTTTTTTCTGCTGCTGAAGAAAGACGACTGGATTGCGGCGATCGGAAATAAGCTTCTCCTGTTCCTCCACCGCATGCATCTGGTAAAGCATCTGGAAAAAAGGCAGACACAGTTGGAAGTGCTCGTGGCAGAATACCGGCAATGCTCCGCAATGGCAGGCGGACAGACCAGGGCCTTGATTCCCGCCTTCATTTTTAATCTGCTGCAAAGGATCTGCCAGATATCTGTATGTGCGGCGGCTTATCTTGCTACGGGCGGCAGTATGCAGCATACCGCCGATATCTGGGGTATCCAGAGTCTTGTTGTATTAGGTTCCAACAGCGTACCCATTCCAGGCTCCATGGGGGTCGCAGACTATTTACTGCTGAATGGCCTGCAGGGATTTATGTCGAAAGAAGCGGCCGTCCATCTGGAACTGTTAAGCCGTTCTATTTCCTTTTACTGCTGCATTATACTCAGTGGCCTCATCACACTATTGGGGTATTTTCTATTATTATTAAAAAACAAAAAGATGAATAAAGAGGGAAAGAGATGATAGGATTTTATAATTATACAGTGTGGCTGACTTATCTGTCACTGCTGTCCGCAATGATGGGAATTATTGTAGCACTCAACGGAACGGGGCACCCATTCCTTGGTATGTTCTTTTTACTTGTCAGCGGATTATGTGATACATTTGACGGAACCGTGGCCAGGACAAAGCAGAACCGTACAGATACTGAAAAATCCTACGGCATTCAGATCGATTCCCTGTCGGATCTGATTGCTTTCGGTGCGCTGCCTGCATGTATCGGTGTCGCCATGCTCCGCGTCAGTCCAAGACTTCCGGAAATACCGAATATACGTGCAGAAAATCGTTTTGAAGGGCCCTTCAGCATTCTAATTTATGCCATTCTGTTGTTTTATGTGCTGGCGGCATTGATCCGCCTGGCCTATTTTAACGTGGCAGAAGAAGAACGCCAGAAAAAAGAAGGCGGCGCCCGCACCTACTACGAAGGACTTCCTGTTACCAGCGCGGCATTGATCTTCCCGACTATCCTGGTCATACAGCAGCTGACACCATTTGATATTACACCCGTATATTTCGGAGCCATGTTCCTGACAGCAATAGCCTTTATTGTCAGATTCCGTGTCAAAAAACCGAAATTCAAAGAAATATTGCTGATGGTACTGATCGGCGCTGTTGAGTTTGCCATACTCCTGTTTTTCTGGCTCTTTCTCATGTAGCAGGAGGTATGGGATATGCTGCACTTTTTATACACTTCCGTACCGGGACGTATACTGCTGAAATTCCTGGCTTCCAGACCGGTCTCAAATATCTGCGGTGCATTTCTGGATACCCGCTTATCCGCAGGTCTGATCCCGGGATTCGTGCGCCGCAATCACATCGACCTTTCAGAATATACTGCCGGTCCTTATAAAAGCTTTAATGCCCTTTTCACCCGCCAGATCCGAAAAGGCCGGCGGCCCATTGACAGCCATCCGGACCATCTGATCTCACCCTGTGACGGGCTGCTCAGCGTTTATCAGATCACGGACCGGATGGTACTGCCCGTGAAGCAAAGCCATTATACCATAGACGCCCTGCTTCAGAATAAAAAGCTGGCGCAAAAATATCAAGACGGCAACTGCCTGGTCTTCCGCCTCTGTGTGGATCATTACCACCGTTATTGCTATCTGGATGACTGCAATAAGGGTAAGAATACCTTCATCCCCGGGAAGCTGCATACTGTAAGACCGGTCGCCCTGGAAATACTGCCTGTATTCACAGAGAACTGCCGCGAATACACTGTTATGGAAACGGCCAATTTCGGCACTGTGACCCAGATCGAAGTCGGTGCCATGCTGGTTGGGAAAATCAAAAATCACCATCAGTCACGTCGCTGCCTCCGGGGCGAGGAAAAAGGCATGTTTCTCTATGGCGGCTCAACTATTATCGTGCTGTTGGAAAAGGATAAAGCCAAAATAGACGCCTGTTTCCTGAAAGCTTCTGCCCGTGGCCTGGAGAGTCCTGTCAAAATGGGAGAAAAATTGGGAACCGCAACAAAAAATTGTTGATTTCTCCATGACCTGCTGATATAATACCTCTGTAAGGGGCATTAGCGCAGTTGGGAGCGCGCCACACTGGCAGTGTGGAGGCCACGGGTTCAAGTCCCGTATGCTCCACTAAGTTTTGCATATTAAAAGCTGCTGAAATTTTTATCCACGATTTCAGCAGCTTTTTTTATTTAAGAAAAATCCCGATTCACATCTATCAACGTCACTACATACTATATACCAAAACATTATTCGAGGACTGACATGAATAACAGCAGTTCCGATCTCTATCTGCTATCCACGCTGGCCTGCCGTTTGGCTGAATGTCTTGACGATGATGAACTCTCTGTACTCGCTGCCAGTCTCACTGCTCTCGGCGATATGCTGGAGGTCATCATCTCAAGAAAAGCAGCCTGCAGAAATATTAAAGCCAATGATCCGGAGTCCCCGGAAAAAGGCACTCCGCCCACTTGCTTCTCTGACTAATATTCCGGTCGTTCCGGAATGATAATAGCTGCAATAACATAAGCTAAAAACCCACTGCCTCCTATTGCACAAAAAAGCACCCATCCAAGACGGATCAGAGTCGGATCGATCCCCAGATATTCCCCAATACCACCACAGATACCACAAAGCATTTTATTTTCTCCGGATTTATAAAGTCTGTCTTTCATTTTATTTTCCTCCCGTTTCTTCTTTCCTTTTTCTTCTATTCTACAAGAAAGTTCTTCCGGGATATAGGCAGATTCTTCGGCTCTTTGTGTCAGTTTTATAGATAGGCCTCGTTCTTCCTCTTTTATTGCCTGAATAATTGTATCACCAAAGCAATATACTATTGCTGAGGTGACGACTGTGAAACGATTAAAAGTTTATCTGATTATTGGCATATTCTTTACTCATATATCCGGAACACTCTTTCATTTTCTATATGAATGGTCCAATTATAACACGATCGTTGGATTCTTTATGCCTGTTAATGAATCCATATGGGAACACATGAAACTGGTCTTTTTTCCAATGCTTCTGTATTCTTTGATCATCATTCCCAGACTTAAAAATTCCTGGTCTTGTATCGTTTCCTCAATGTTGGCCGGTACGCTTCTTTGCACTGTTCTGATTCCTGTTATCTTCTACACAGGCACAGGCATCATCGGTAAGCATTCTCTTCTGCTGGATATCGGAACCTTTGTTTTGAGTATTCTCATCGCATTTTATACCATATACCGACTTACTATATCCTGCAGAATGGAAAATTATTCTTTTCTTTTGTACACCATCATCTGTATCTTTCTGATATGCTTTATGAGGTTTGCATATTACCCTCCAAATATCGGATTGTTCGCAGATCCGCCCCTTCGGCTCTTTGTGTCAGTTTTATAGATGCAGAAAATGCTGCCGCACATCTGACTTTACGAGTGCGGCAGCATCTTTCATCGCTTCTGATTGATCGGAGTTATTCCTTCTTTTCTCACGTTATGCGTCTGATTCTGGTTTTCCACCTTTTCTTTCTGTGTTACACTGTTGATTTCATCATGAAACATTTTCTGCTGCAGTTTTTCCTGCTCTTTCCTATCCATTTGCTTCACCTCAGAATCAGGATTCCCTCAACATAATTTTTTATTCAAAGGACTGCAATTTATTTATTCAGATATTCGTTTACAAGCTTATTGGCTTTTCCAACAGTTTCATCCTCATCTATACCGACAAGCTTTCCTCTGTTTACAACGATCTTTCCATTGACAACTGTATAATCCACGCTGCCTTTCAGGCCAACGGTACAGAGCATGGAGCGTACATCAAACTGGGCACCGACCAGTTCCAGACGATTCATATCAACA
The DNA here is from genome assembly GCA_016297495.1 of Coprococcus sp. Lineage (GTDB taxonomy): Bacteria > Bacillota > Clostridia > Lachnospirales > Lachnospiraceae > Coprococcus_A. Next base: position 205 of record JAEDGN010000055.1, on the reverse strand, counting down.
AGGAAGAAATCTGCAGCCATTCCCGGTGCGATTCGTCCAAGCTTCTCCCTGCCAAGGATCTGCGCACTTCCCACAGTAGCCATCTTCAGAATATCATATCCTGAAGGAGCAGCATGACTGGAATTCAGGCGATGAAGCAGATAAGCCACCCGCATTTCCTCCAGCAGATTGGAGCCGTCATTGCTTGCAGACCCGTCTACAGCCA